>NZ_ASZW01000050.1:0-6425 GCF_000468215.1 Arthrobacter sp. CAL618
TGTAACCGGTTGGCGGTGTTCTGCGAACTCGACCACACCACCCCCTGGTCCCAAGGCGGCAAAACGTCCTATTCAAACCTGGCGTCTTTGTGTAAACGCCACCACATGTTCAAAACCGAAGGCTACTGGCACTACCAACAACCCGAGCCCGGGACGATCATCGCGATCTCACCACTCGGCGAAACCTACCTCACCACCGCCGACCCACCACCAGCACCACCACCCGACATACCCCCGCCCTTCTGAGAGTGCGCCCCCGATTATCGTTGACTGCTTAGAGTGCTTCCGGCGACGTAGGCAGCGTCGGACCACAGGCGGCGCCCATCCAGACAGCAGTCGCGCTCGACAACGCATACTGCACTGATAATGTATACTGCACTCAAAGTGCAGTATGCTGCACTTATGGTAAGTAACCCCACTGCGCTTGCGGCAGCAATTGGCAGCCGCATCAAACAAGAGCGTCAATCCCGATCCCTGACTCTTGATCAGCTGGCAGACGCTGCTGGCGTGAGTCGTCGCATGCTGATCAATGTGGAGCAGGGTGCCACCAACCCGAGTGTAGGAACACTGTTGAGGTTGAGCGACGCTCTCGGCATCGGGCTGCCTTCGCTGGTTGAGTCTCCATCGGCGAAGCCCGTGACAGTTACACGCAGCGGTGAAGGTGCCGCCCTTTGGACTTCCGAAGCCGGTGGCAGGGGGACGCTGGTGGCAGGCTCCGAGTCACCCGACGTCGTCGAACTTTGGGACTGGACATTCGTGCCGGGGGACCGCCACGAGAGCGAGCCACACTCCAAGGGAACCAAAGAGTTTCTCCAGGTGCGGCAAGGTTCGATCACAGTGCAGGTGGGGGAGCAGACAATAGTGCTCGAAACCGGGGACGCCGTGTCGTTTCCCGGGGACGTTGCCCACTCGTACGCGAATATAACCATGGAACCGGCCACGTTCACCATGGCAGTTTTCGAGCCCGGTGTAGGGCTGAGCCACCGAGAAGCAACAACCAATGAATGATCGGAGCAGCTTGCGCCAGGTTGTGGAATCCAGCCGCGTTGACCCGGAAGTGTTCTTGCTTCGTCCGGACTATCGTGCTGTGCTGATCGCCGCCGATGGTCTGGTGCCAGGGCCCAGCGACCAGACAAGCGAGGACCTCCTCAGTCACGCTGAAGGTTTCGCCCGTGAGCTCCTCAAAACTACTCCGGTTGAGCAACTTGCACACGTCGCTGCGTGGCGGGACGCCTATCGCGGTTTCGGGGCCAAGCCGCAACGAACGCGCAACAGTCTGGAGGCCCTCCTGCGGAGGTCAGCCACCGGGCTCCCACGCGTCAACCGACTCACCGACATCTACAACGCCATCTCAGTCCTCCACCAGGTCCCCTTGGGTGGCGAGGATCTCACCGGGTACGCTGGCCCACCCCGCCTGACCCTCGCCAGGGGAACCGAACCGTTCGACACCGCGACCGGGGGCGAGGAAACGGTCGAGTTTCCGGAACCTGGCGAAGTGGTCTGGAGGGATGACATAGGAGTGACGTGCCGGCGCTGGAACTGGCGGCAAGGGCGGCGGACACAGCTCAAAAACAATACCGAAACCGCGCTTTTCATCCTGGATGCTCTTGAGCCGATGACTGACCACGCTCTGCAACTCGCAGCGGATGCGCTTGCCTCCCACCTCAAGCAACTCGGCCCCGACGTGCAGACCGCCAGCCGGCTGATCCGTCCCGAACCGATCAAATCATGACCAGAACGTCACCCGTCCCGCCCTGGGGGCTTGCGATAACGGCGATGTTCTCAGTCCAGCTAGGTTCTGCTTTGTCGGTAGACCTGATTGGCGCTGTCGGCCCCGGCGGGACCGCATGGCTGCGCTTGAGCATGGGGGCAATCATCCTGATCGCTCTGGTCCGTCCACCACTTCGCTCGATCCGCCGCCAGGACGTGCCCACCATTATCGGTCTGGGTCTGGCTACGGGTCTGATGACCATCGGGTTCCTCGCGGCGCTGGAGCACATCCACCTCGGCACCGCCGTCGCAATCGAGTTTCTCGGGCCATTGACCGTGGCAGCTCTGCGAAGCCACCGCAAGAGGGCGCTGCTCTGGCCGGGTCTCGCCCTGATCGGTGTGGTTCTCATGACCGAACCGTGGCAGGGGACTTTCAATGTGACGGGAGTCGGCTTCGCAGCGATGGCGGCCGTGGGGTGGGCGGTCTACATCCTTCTCACTCAACGCATCGGCGACCGTTTCAACGGAATCGCCTCGCTCTCCCTGACGGTGCCAATCGCGGCGGTTGCCGCGGCCGTCGTCGGGGTCCCTCAAGCCATTGGCCACATCACGCCAAGCATCCTCGCCGCCGCGCTGGGCCTGGCCGTGCTGCTCCCGGTGCTGCCCTTCGCACTGGAGATGCTCGCACTACGCCGGATGACCCCTACAGCCTTCGGAACGCTGATGGCACTGGAACCTGCGTTCGGAGTGCTGCTGGGACTGATTATTCTTCAACAACACGTGGGAGTCCCGCAGCTGGCGGGCATTGCATTGGTGGTACTGGCCGGTGCGGCCGCCCAACGAGGCGGGAGCCGCCTTCAACCAGCCAGGATCGACTCGGCCACCCCGGTGCACATCACCGGCTGACCACTCCGGCTCGGTCCTACGGAACGCGGCAGCTACCTATACTTCGGCGCCGTTGTCTCCGTGATCGCGGGTTTTGGGGAGCCTCAGGATCAGGAACGCCACCGACACCAGGAAGATGGCCAGCACCCCCAGCATCATCGTGAGCGGGGCGGCGCGCCAGAACATGGCGAGTAAAAGCAAAGCGATCGGTCCACCCACTGCGCCGAACCAGGCGAGGACCAGCAGCGGCTCCCCGGTACCCAGCGCCGGCGGCTCCGGCGGATGATAACCCTCGTCTTCGTCGTCGTCGGGCTCCTCGGGGGTATAGTCCCGCGGACCACTGGGGGAGCGGCCGGGCTGATTCTCAAACAGAGCCCGCACCCGGTCCTGATCGGACAAACCCGCATCAACGTTCTGTTCCGGTGCCGAACTGGCTGCAGCCTCCGGCGCGGTGGGCGTCTGCTCCAACCGGGCCACCAGATCCTGCCACACGGCATCGTCAGTGGACTCGTTGGGTTCCTGACCTCGGGATGTCATGCGGTGCTACCTGCCGTCACGTGCTGGATAAATTGCGCTGACCGTTCAAAAATCAACTGCGCGTCATGGTCCATGGTCGCAACATGGTAGCTGTTCTCCAAACGCACAATCTCAAGAGCTTTGCTACCAATCCGCTGTTGCAGCACCTCCAGGCTGCTTTCCGGCACGATCGGGTCCACCGATGAGCGAAAAACCAGCGTGGGCGCGGTCACTGACGGGAGCAGGTTGACCGTCTCCCTGAATAGTCGGCCGAGCTGTGCGACAGCAGCAACGGGGGTCCGCGCGTACGCGCCCTCGTCGAGCCCTTCCTTCTTGATGTTGTTGGCGATGGCTGGCACCGATCGCATCACAAACTTCAGCACCCCGGCGTAACGCGCGCGCGGATCGGCGATGGTGAGACCAGGATTGACGACGACGACGCCGGCCACCGGCTGCAGGGCCGCCAACCGCAGTGCAAGGGTCCCGCCCATTGACAGGCCGGCGACGACGATCTTCTCGGTTGACTGTGCCAACTCCCGGTAACTCGTCTCATAGCTGGCGTACCAGCGCTGCCAAGGGGTGCGGGCAAGTTCCTGCCAGGTGGTGCCATGGCCGTCGAGCAGAGGGAGCCGCACTGCGTACCCCTGATCGGCTAGATATTGGGCCCAATCGAGCAGGCTAACCGGAGAGCCGGTGAAACCGTGACTCAGGAGGATGCCGATGCGCGACGCCTCCCCGAAACCGTCGGAAGAGAAGGCGACGGGACCCGCGCTGGATGTCATAGCCCCATCGTGCCACCTGCCACCAATGCCTTACCAGCGAATCCGTTCCTTAGAGTAGTCTCTCAAGGAAAAGCGCGATCGACTGTGGGGTAATCCGCCGTGATCCCGCTCGGGTCGAGGAAGGCTGTCAGCGTGTTTTATTGGTTCATGAAGCGGATCATCGTAGGTCCGATTCTGGGTCTCCTCTTCCGGCCCTGGGTAAAGGGAATGGACAACGTCCCACTGGATGGTCCGGCGGTGCTGGTCAGTAACCACCTCTCCTTCTCAGACTCGATTTTCCTTCCGATCGCAGTGCCCCGGCCGGTGATCTTCCTGGCCAAGTCCGAGTACTTCACGGGTAAGGGCATCAAGGGAAAGCTCACCGCGATGTTCTTCAGACTCTCGAACCAGCTGCCGATGGACCGCTCAGGCGGTGCTGCTTCGTCGAGTTCGCTGAGCGCGGGTGAAGCGGTGCTGAACAATGGCGGGATCCTGGGTATCTATCCCGAAGGAACGCGCAGTCCCGACGGCCGGCTGTATCGAGGAAAGACCGGCGTGGCCAAACTGGTGCTCGCCACCGGGGTGCCGGTGATACCGGTAGCGATGATCGGCACGGACAAGGTACAACCCATTGGCCGGCGTATCCCCAACATTCGCAGGATCGGCATCATCGTCGGCGAACCTCTCGATTTTTCCCGGTACGAAGGTCTCGCCGAGGATCGTTTTGTTCAGCGGTCCGTGACCGACGAGATCATGTACGAACTGATGCGACTCTCCGGCCAGGAGTATGTGGACGTGTACGCGAGCAGTGTGAAGGAAAAGCTTGCGGCCGCGAAGAGCTCCGAAAAGAAGGCGCACGGCAAATCCGCCTCCGCCTCCGCCGCCCCGACAGCCGCGGAGCAGGACACCAACCAGAAGTCTTTGCGCAGCAGGCTCACCAGTATCAAATTGCCGGTCTGGCTGAGCCGGAAACGGTAGCCCGGCTGCTGGCCAGGAAGCGTGGCGCCCGGCACAATGTGACGTGCTGCTCCGCTGCGTGACGGTCCCGGCAGCGGCGAAGATGTAGACCCATTAGGCTTAACCGGTGACTGATATCTTCGCACCCACCGAAACCACCGTTCCCCCAGCAGGGCAGAGCAGCCCGCAGGCAAGCGCGATGCTTGACAACTGGCGCCAGCTGCCCATTTCGCAGCAGCCCACCTGGCAGGACCCCAGCGTGTATTCGGCCTCCGTCAAAGAACTCTCCACCCTTCCTCCACTGGTCTTCGCCGGCGAGGTCGACGTGCTGCGTGACCGCCTGGCCGCCGCTGCCCAGGGCAAGGCATTCTTGCTGCAGGGCGGTGACTGCGCCGAAACCTTCGAGGGCGCAACCGCAGATCGGATCAGCGCCCGTGTGCGCACCATTCTGCAGATGGCAGTGGTCCTGACTTACGGTGCATCACTGCCGGTGATCAAGATGGGCCGGATGGCTGGGCAGTTCGCCAAGCCACGTTCATCCAACGATGAGACCCGCGAAGGCGTGACGCTTCCGGCCTACCGCGGCGACATGGTCAACGGCTACGAGTTCACCCCTGAGTCGCGTGGGCATGATGCTTCCCGCATGGTCAAGGCGTACCACACGTCCGCTTCCACACTTAACCTGATCCGTGCCTTCACCCAGGGCGGTTTTGCGGATCTACGCCTGGTCCACCACTGGAACAAGGGTTTCACCGCCAACCCAGCCCATTCTCGCTACGAGTCGCTGGCCGGTGAAATCGACCGCGCGGTCCGGTTCATGGATGCCTGCGGCACCGACTTCGAGGCACTGAAGAGGGTCGAGTTCTTCGCCAGCCATGAAGCGCTCCTGCTCGACTACGAGCGGGCGCTGACGCGGACCGACTCACGCACCGGGCTCCCGTACGACACCTCGGCCCACTTCCTGTGGATCGGGGAGCGTACCCGTGACATCGACAGCGCCCACATCGACTTCCTGTCGCGGGTTCGGAACCCGATCGGCGTGAAGCTCGGTCCGAACACCTCACCCGACGATGCCCTCGCACTGATCGATAAACTGGATCCCAATCGCGAGCCAGGTCGCCTGACCTTCATTACACGCATGGGTGCCGGCAACATTCGTGAGAAGCTGCCCCGGCTGGTCGAGAAAGTCACCGACTCCGGTGCGCAGGTCCTCTGGGTATCCGACCCGATGCATGGCAACACGGTGACGTCGCCGAACGGCTACAAGACCCGCAACTTCGACGACGTCATGGACGAGGTTCGCGGCTTCTTCGAGGTGCACAATTCGCTGGGCACCTTCCCGGGCGGGCTCCACGTCGAAATGACTGGCGACGACGTCGCCGAGTGCCTGGGCGGCGCCGACCCCGTGGACCAGGAAGCATTCCTGGAACGCTACGAGTCGGTCTGCGATCCACGCCTGAACCACATGCAGTCCCTGGAGATGGCTTTCCTGGTCGCAGGAGCACTCTCCAAGCGCTAGGCAAGCCGGGCCCACAGGTTCAAACACCGCAGGTCCAAACACCGAAGGTTCAAACACCGAAGGTTCGAGACACAACA
>NZ_ASZW01000051.1:0-27823 GCF_000468215.1 Arthrobacter sp. CAL618
TGTAACCGGTTGGCGGTGTTCTGCGAACTCGACCACACCACCCCCTGGTCCCAAGGCGGCAAAACGTCCTACGGGAATCTGGCGTCCCTGTGTAAACGTCACCACATGTTCAAAACCGAAGGCTACTGGCACTACCAACAACCCGACCCCGGGACGATCATCGCGATCTCACCACTCGGCGAAACCTACCTCACCCGACCAGACCCACCACCAGCACCACGGCCGGAAACCCCACCGCCATTCTGAGCAGTGTCTGCCTAGATGCACCCCGCTGCTGCGGGGCGCCCCCTACTTCACTACGGCGTTCGTTACCGGCTGGCGATGATCTTCTGCAACGCTACGGTGCCGTCCGTCTTGGGAAGGAGCAGCCACGCCACGAAGTACATCGGGATGCTGATGAACGGCAGGAGGAAACTCAGGAGGATGCCGATCCGGACGTACGCGACTGGCCAGTTGAACTGCAGTGCGATGCCGGAAGCAATCCCGCCGAGCCACCCGCCCGGGGCACGCTTGATGGGTGATTTACGGAGAATATCGAAGAATTTGTCCATGATTTAGGCTAACCCGTTTCGGTAGTCAGTGGTGGTTGGATTTGCGGCCGGTCATTGAGATCAGACCGCCGACCACGAGGGCCACCCCGGTGCCGACCAGTAAACCGATCAGCACCAGACCGGTGTCCAGGTTGATGTCAACAAGTTGAGACAGCAGCACCAGAATTCCCACCGCGATCGCTATCAGCCCCCAGACCACGGTGCCGGCGCGGACTGATTTCCCGCCGTCGTTCTTGGCAGTGTACCCAGTGGTGCTCATCGCGAGATGCCTCCTACGTTTTCAAGTTCGGTTTGGGTGGCGGCCACCGTGGTGTGGCTCATGGCGCCGCGGATTTCGAGGATGATCCTCGGTCCGGAGGCGTCCTGGTTCAAATCGATCTGCGCGGGATGCCACATGCCGCCAGCCGTCGCTTCCTGGCCGTTATCCACGGTGCTGAGAGCTCCGAGAGCGATTGAGGAGCGCACCTCAACCGGGACGTCGTCGGGAATCAGGATGCCCACATTTCCTGCGAGGCTGTTCACTGGGACCACCAGATCTTCGTCGAGGTTGGCCAGGTTGCTGAGATCAACGGTGCCCTGACCCGCAACCACGGTGTATCCGTCGCTGGCAGGTCTCTCGGTGGTGGGACTCCAGGCGGCACTGCTGCCGATCGTGAGAGCTCCCGTGCCTAGGGTTGAGCCGGTCACCACTGCTGCCGCCATGCCGACTGCAGCCATGAAGCCGAGGAAGCCTGAGGTGCGGCCGCGGAGACCCAGCGTCACGATGCCCAATCCGAGCAGGATCAGGCCAGCGGCGATCGCAACCGGGATCGCTGAGTTGCCCAGGCTGAAAATTCCGGTGTAGTCGAGGACCAGGACGGCGCCGACGGCGATGAGTGCGCCACCCAGATAGAGAGCCAATTCGGCGCCGCTCGGCTTGGGGACCGGAGGTTTCTGCGGCACAGGCGGTCTCTGCCTGGGAGCCGGGAGCGGTGGCAGCTCACTGTACAGAGGTGGTGGGGTTAGGGTGCCCGGCGGTCGGGACGTGCCAGGTTTGTCGGTGGCGACAGTGTGAGTCGAGCTGGTGTGGGCCCCGGCGGGTGGCGCGCTTGCAGTCCCTGGGGCGTCCGTCTTCTTGTTCGACATAGTGACCACCACATAAATCCCGAAGATAACGGCGCCGATCCAGAAGATGGTCCAGAAAAATGCACCACCACCACCGTCGTCGACGAAGAACGGAAAGTTGGGGCGGCCGATTCCCACAACCGTCAGGATCAGGGCGCCGGTCATGCCTGAGGTCCAGCTGCCCCGCGCCGCGGATTCGAGGTGGATGCGTCCGTCTGGTTCGGGCAGCAGCGCCCACGCGAGGCCGTACAGCAGGACTCCCACGCCGCCGAAGATTGCCAGCAGGATAAACCCGCCCCGGATGAGGACCGGGTCCAGGCCGGTCCGGACCGCGATACCGCTGGCGACCCCGCCGATCCAGCGGTCCTGACCCCTGACGATGCCAAGGCCACGAAGCCAGCCAAAGAAGTTGGTGGAGGCTGCTGGGGGTGTGTCGGCCCGAGGCGTCCCCCCGGGAGCGCTGTCTGGGTCAGGCATGCCGTTGACGGCGGGNAGGAGCCTCGCCTGCGGGCTGGTCCCGGGGGCTGAAGTCCTGACCATGTCCGGCAGCCGGCTCCACGGGATCGGGTGTTGCTTCAATCGGAGGGTTATCCGAGTGGTCGTTCGGGTCCTGATGCGAATTCATACTTCAATCCTGTCGGCAGGGGAACAGAGTTTCTATCGGGGGCTACCCTGACCTGTCCCTGAGGGGCACCTGACTTTCCCTGAATCCCGCACCAGTCGGCCCGGGATCGTGTTTGGATTGGGTCATGAGACCAGCCCTGCTTCGCTCCAACGACGCGATGATCGCCGGTGTGTGCGCGGGACTTGCCGCCCACCTCGGCATCACGATCAACGTGGCACGGATCGCCATGGTGGGCCTGGCATTTGCCGGCGGGGCAGGGATCTTCCTCTATGGCTGGTTGTGGGTGCTGGTCCCCACCCAGGAGGAACAACTCCGGCGGGCCCCCACCCCAGTGGGCCCCCGCCTCACCTTCCCGACGTCCCAGGGGGCTGCCGGTGGGGCCACCAGCAGCTTCGTAGGGAGTTCCGCAAGCCCAATGGTGAGCCCGACGGCGGATCCCTCGGCTGGGTCGCGCGGCAGCACTCAATCCCTCATCGGTAAACGCGAAGTCCTGCTCGGCACTGCACTTTTGCTGGTGGCGGCAGTGGCGATTGCCCAGCAGCTTGGCGCCAACCTGCCGCTCGACACCCTGCTGCCGGTCGGTGTGGTGGTGGCCGGGGCAGTACTGGCCTGGACCCAACTGGACGAGACACGCCGTGCTGGCCTGATGAACCGTGCCGGGGCATCGCAGGCCGGAGGCCTGGCCCGACTGGTAGCCGGCCTGCTGTTGGTGACTGTTGGAGTGCTGATCATGGTTTCCGGGTCCATCTCCTGGGAGCTCACCTGGTCAACACTGATAGCCACGGGAGCGGTGCTGGCTGGGGTCTTTCTGGTGTTGGCCCCGTGGGGGCTGAAGTTCTGGCGGGATCTTGAAACCGAAAGATCGGGGCGGGCCAGTGAAACTGAACGGGCCGAAATCGCCGCCCACCTCCATGATTCGGTGCTGCAGACCCTCGCGCTGATCCAGAACCGGGCGGGCTCCGAACAGGATGTGGTCCGGCTGGCCCGAGCGCAGGAACGTGAGTTGCGAAACTGGCTGTACGCCGATGCCACCCAGCAGTCTGGAAACCTGGCGGAGCGGATCCGCGCCCTCGCTGCCGAGATCGAGGATAGCTACGGCACTCCCATCGACGTAGTGGTTGTGGGGGACGCTGAACTCTCCGCGCGGCAGGAGATTCTGGCGCAGGCAGCCCGCGAGGCGGTGCTCAACGCCGCGAAACACGCGGGGGGCAACATTTCCGTGTACCTGGAGGCCGGCCCGACCGGATCGACGATCTTCGTCAGGGATCGGGGCAGCGGGTTCGATCCGGAGACCATTCCGGAGGATCGGATGGGGATCCGCGTCTCCCTGTATAGCCGGATGGACCGACACGGAGGTGAGGTGTCCATCCGCAGTAACTCGGAAGGCACCGAGGTTAAACTGGTGATGCCAGAAAAGGAAGCAGACGGTGCGCAGTGAATGATCCCCAGCAGCCAATCACGGTGGTCGTGGTTGATGACCACGCCATCTTCCGATCCGGTCTTCGCGCCGACCTCGACAGCCGAATCACAGTTCTTGCAGAAGCCGCCGGAGTAGCTGAAGCCATTGCTGCCATCCACGAGCACCGGCCGCAGGTGGTGCTCCTGGATGTGCACCTGCCGGGCGGTTCCGGCGGCGGCGGTGCCGAGGTTATCGCGGGCTGTACTGGCCTGCTCGCGGGGACGCGGTTCCTGGCGCTGAGCGTGTCAGACGCGGCAGAGGACGTGGTGACTGTGATCCGTGCCGGTGCCAGGGGATATGTCACCAAGACCATATCCGGCCCCGAGATTTCCGACGCCGTGTTGAGGGTTGCCTCCGGGGACGCCGTGTTCTCGCCGCGGCTGGCCGGTTTTGTCCTTGACGCCTTCGGCACCGCGGCAGTCGCCTCGGTGGATAGCGAACTGGACCGGCTTTCGGCCCGCGAACTCGAGGTGATGCGCCTCATCGCCCGCGGTTACAGCTACAAAGAGGTCGCCAAGGAGCTGTTCATCTCCATCAAGACGGTCGAAACGCACGTATCGGCGGTGCTACGGAAGCTCCAGCTGTCCTCCCGGCATGAACTCACCCGGTGGGCCGCCGAACGGCGGCTCCTCTAGCGCCCGGGCGGCTGGCCGGGAGGACACTGTGCAAACTACTGCGCCGTCGTTAATTACTGCGCCGTGGCGAGGAACTCCTGCAGGCGACCGACGCCGGTGGCGAGGTCAGCATCACCCAAGGCATAGGACAGCCGAAGGTACCCACTGGGGCCGAACGCTTCACCCGGCACCACCGCCACCTCGACCTTGTCCAGAATCAGCGCGGCCAGCTCAGCTGAGGTCGCTGGCCGAATCCCTCCCAGTTCGCGACCCAGCAGAGACCGAACGTCAGCGTAGGCATAGAAGGCGCCTTTGGGGACCGGGCACTCGATGCCGTCGATCGCGTTCAGCCCCTCCACCATCGCAATCCGCCGTCGGTCAAACGCCACCTTCATCTCGTTAACTGCTGTCAACGGGCCGGACACTGCGGCCAAGGCCGCCATCTGGGGTACGTTCGAGACATTGGACGTGGCATGGGACTGCAGGTTGGTGGCGGCCTTCACCACGTCCTTCGGCCCGATCATCCAGCCCACCCGCCAGCCGGTCATGGCGTAGGTCTTTGCGACGCCGTTGAGGATCACCATTCGGTCGCCAATTGCAGGTGACGCAGTGGCAATGGAGGTGAACGGGACGCCGTCGTACGTGAGGTGCTCGTAGATTTCGTCGGTAACTACCCACAGGTCATGCCCCGCAGCCCAATCGCCGATTTCCTTCACCTGGTCCGGGCTGTAAACCGCTCCGGTGGGGTTGGATGGGGAAACAAACAGCAGAATTTTGGTGCGCGGGGTCAGCGCAGCCTCCAACTGGTCGACGGTCACCAGGTAGCCCTGCTCGGGTCCGGCAAACACCTCCACCGGAACGCCGCCAGCCAACCGGATAGCCTCGGGGTAGGTGGTCCAGAACGGTGTGGGAACCAGAACCTCGTCTCCGGGATCGAGCAAGGTGGCGAAGGATTCATAGACGGCCTGCTTGCCACCGTTGGTGACAAGCACCTGGGCCGGATCAACCGTGTAGCCCGAGTCCCTCAGCGTCTTCTCGGCGATGGCCTGCTTCAGTTCGGGAAGCCCCCCTGCAGGCGAGTACCTGTGGAAACGGGGCTGCCGTGCCGCGTCGATCGCCGCTTCCACAATGTAGTCGGGTGTAGGAAAATCGGGTTCGCCAGCACCAAACCCAATTACCGGACGGCCGGCGGCCTTAAGCGCCTTCGCCTTGGCATCGACGGCGAGTGTCGCCGATTCAGCGATGGCGGCAATTCGCTTCGAGATCCGCCGTCGTGGCTCGTTCGGGGCGTCCTGCGTCTGGGCGTCAGGGGTGGCAGTCATGGTGTTCCCTTAGAGTTGGTGGTGCAGTGGACTGTGACGTGATTCCAGCTTAGGCCGAAGACGCCGTCCGGCCACGTTACTGTCGCACAACTCAGCCTTTTTCGGGCACTTCTAGCGGTCCAGGCGGTTCGCCGGGTCTTCCGGTTCGACGCCGGGGCGGACATTGCGTAGACTTATTCCTCGGTGTTGAAATCGCCATGATGGTTCGTGCCTGCGTTAGCGTAGTCGGATCGGCGGAATCAATCCATAGGGTAGTGGCGCAATTGGTAGCGCAGCGGTCTCCAAAACCGCAGGTTGCAGGTTCGAGTCCTGTCTGCCCTGCGCATTCGACGTAGCAAGAGAGTCCTCACGGACTACAGAAACCGACACAAATGGAAGAGGTTGAAGGTGACCGAAACGGCTGCGGGCAGCCCCCAGGGTGGCCCTTCCGAGAAGAACACTCCCAAGCGGGGTTTCTTCGGCCGAATCATCCTCTTCGTGCGGCAGGTTGTCTCTGAGCTCAAGAAGGTAGTTGTACCGACCCGCAGGGAACTCGTGCGGTACACCATCACCGTGATGGTCTTCGTGATCATCATGATGCTGATTGTGACCGCCCTGGACTTCCTGTTCGGGACGGCTGCGGTATGGGTCTTCGGCGGCGCATAGCGAGACCCGCGCGGTAATGCAGTAAACAAGCTGAAGAATTTTAGAAAGCAGGCAGCTAGGTGTCCGAGCAAGAACTCGAACGGCAGATCACTTCTGTTGAGGATGATCTGGAGAACGAGGATCAGGTAGCTGATTCCGGAGTCGAAGCGACCCCGGCTGACAGCGATGCCTCGGCCGACGGCGAGACCGAGTCCCCAGTGGAACCTTTCGAAGGCGAAACTGAAGAATCCACCGAGACCGCAGAATCCACCGATGTCGAAACCGACGTCGATGATTCCGAGCCGGCCGCCGACGAGGATGCCGCTCCGGCGGAAGATCCGGTGGCACTTTTCAAGGCGCAGCTCCGCCGGCAGGAGGGTGACTGGTATGTCATCCACTCCTATGCGGGTTACGAGAACCGCGTGAAAGCGAACCTCGAGACTCGTATCCAGACCCTGGACATGGAAGAGCACATCTTCGAAATCCAGGTGCCGATGGAGGAAGTGGTGGAGATCAAGAACACCACCCGCAAAATCGTCAACCGGGTCCGTATTCCCGGTTACGTGCTCGTCCGCATGGACCTCACCGACGCATCGTGGGGTGCCGTCCGGCACACCCCGGGAGTCACCGGCTTTGTGGGTAACGCCCACAACCCGGTGCCACTGAGCCTCGGTGAAGTGTTCTCCATGCTCGAGCACACAGTGGTCCACACCGATCCTGAATCGGGCAAGCCAGCGAAGAACCAGCTCACCCCAGCGACGGTCAACTTCGAAGTAGGCGAGCCGGTCACGGTCAACGAGGGCCCATTCGAGACCCTGCAGGCGACAATTTCCGAGATCAAACCGGAGTCCCAGCAGCTGGTTGTTCTGGTATCGATCTTCGAGCGCGAAACCCCGGTGACGCTCTCGTTCAGCCAGGTCACCAAGCTGCAGTAATCAAGCTTCGTACCGCCCGGGCCGGCTTAGCCCAGGTGGTGCGGTAGGTCATCACGCCATGGTGACCAACAACCCATGGGACGCTCCTGTCCTGTGGACGTAATGTGAAAGAAGGACCCTTCATGGCCCCCAAGAAAAAGGTCACCGGCCTGATCAAGTTGCAGATCAATGCGGGCGCCGCTAACCCGGCACCACCCATTGGTCCAGCACTTGGCCAGCACGGCGTCAACATCATGGAATTCTGCAAGGCGTACAACGCTGCAACAGAATCCCAGCGCGGAAACGTCATCCCCGTTGAAATCACCGTGTATGAGGATCGCTCATTCACGTTCATCACCAAGACCCCTCCAGCTGCCGAGCTCATCAAGAAGGCTGCCGGAGTTGCCAAGGGTTCCGCAACGCCGCACACCGTCAAGGTTGCCAAGCTGAGCAAGGACCAGGTCAACGAGATCGCCACCATGAAAATGGAAGACCTCAACGCCAACGATGTCGAGGCAGCAGCCAAGATCATCGCCGGTACCGCCCGCTCAATGGGTATCACGGTAGAAGGCTAAAGCCTTTCACCCACCGCTCGGCGAAGCGATTCACCGTGCACCTCACAAAGAAAACGTAGACGCGAGAACCGCCAACTTGGCGGAATCGAGCGTCGGAGTGTGGCAGGGCCCGCGCGGTCCGCAGACCACAACTGCATAAGGAGAAAAAGCAGATGGCAAAGCGCAGCAAAGCATATAAGGCGGCCGAAGCCAAGATCGAGGCAGACAAGCAGTACGCCCCGCTCGAGGCAGTAGTTCTGGCCAAGGAAACCAACCCCTCAACCTTCGACGCCACCGTCGAGGTAGCGTTCCGGTTGGGTGTTGACCCTCGCAAGGCTGACCAGATGGTCCGCGGCACGGTCAACCTCCCGCACGGCACCGGCAAGACCAAGCGCGTCCTGGTCTTCGCGACGGGCGAAAAGGCAGAAGCGGCAATTGCTGCAGGCGCCGACTTCGTTGGTTCCGACGACATGATCGAGAAGGTTGCAGCCGGCTGGGTCGATTTCGACGCCGCCGTCGCCACCCCTGACCTCATGGGAAAGGTTGGCCGTCTGGGTAAGGTGCTGGGTCCCCGTAACCTGATGCCAAACCCGAAGACCGGCACCGTAACCGCCGACGTCACGAAGGCTGTTACAGACATCAAGGGTGGCAAGATCGACTTCCGCGTCGACAAGCACTCCAACCTGCACTTCATCATCGGCAAAGTGTCGTTCGATGTGCAGAAGCTCGCCGAGAACTACGCGGTCGCTCTGGAAGAGGTGCTTCGTTTGAAGCCTTCAGCTTCCAAGGGTCGCTACATCCAGAAGGCCACGGTATCCACTACCTTCGGTCCAGGCATCACCGTTGACCCAAGCGTCACCAAGGTTCTGGCCGACGCCTAGGCAGTTCGAACGCCGTCGGGCACAGTTTCTGAGCTAGACAGCCGAAGGGACGCAGCATAACGCTGCGTCCCTTCGTCGTTTAACCGTCGATTTCAGTCGGTTTGGAATTAGTGATTGGCAGTTCTCAATCACTCGGTTAGACTTCCGATATGAAAACCACTGCCACCACCATTGAAGTCCTTACCCGACCGGCGTCGCTCGACCATGCCGGCGGAGCCGACTTCGTCGCGGCAGCTGAGTTAAGCAACCTGGTTGAGCGGGTCCTCTGGGGCAACGACGACCACTACTACAGTCCACAGGCGCGGTACGAGTCCTCACAGCCGAACGACTACGAGGAACGTGTGATGTTCGTGGCGCGCGACGGCGTCGTCGTCGTCGGGAAAGCCGTCATCGACATTCCCCTCATCGATAACCTTGGCACGTGCTACGTCTTCGTCGCAGTCCATCCTGACTACCGCAGACAGGGCATCGGCGCGCGGCTCTACCGTGCCCTGGAAGATCACGCGCGGGAGATCGGCAGAACGATCATCATGGCCTGGACCGACGAGCCCGCCGGATTCGATGCCAGTCCAGTCAACGTGCTGGTCCCGGCGACGGGTGCGGGAGCCTTCCCGCGGCACTGTGCGACGACGGCGCTTGCCCTCCGTAACGGGTTCCAGCTGGCGCAGATCGATCGGTGTAGCGTCTTGCTCCTGGACAGGTCACTTCCGCGGGCCGACGCGCTGGCCCGGACCGCCCAGAAGACAGCAGGTCAGGATTACGAGCTGGTGCAGTGGCGGGACCGCTGCCCCGAAGACCTCGTGGAGCAATACGCCCTGCTGCGCCAGACGATGAGCACGGACGTGCCGATGGGGGATCTGGACTGGGAAGAGGAAGTCTGGGATGCCGCACGGATCAGGGAGGGCGAAGACCGCCTGCTTCGCTCCGGTGGCCATTCGCTGGTCCGGGCGGTCCGGCATTGTCCTACCGGACTGCTCGCAGGCCACACCATCCTGGAGTACCAGCCGGAGAAGCCGGAAGTGGTGTCCCAGGACGACACCCTGGTGTTGCGTAACCATCGAGGGCATCGACTCGGTATGTGGTTGAAGGCAGCGAATTTGCTGTCCGCACCCTCCGTCTGGCCCGAGGCGCAGCGGGTCTACACCTGGAACGCCGAGGAAAATGCGCACATGCTCGCGGTGAACGTGGAACTGGGTTTCGTGCCCGCGGGGTACACCGCCGCCTGGCAAAAGAAGGGTTGACGCTAAGGACAAAAGTGGCTGCCCCGCGTCCGGCGGCGCAGGAAAGTGGCTGGCCTGCGGAAAAGTGGTGGCCCGACCGTTGTCCTGCGGGTGGGCCACTTTTCCGTGAGAGGGCTGGCCATCCCGCGTCCCAGACCGGGGCGGAAACTCCGCGAGGGGCCAGGATTTGGTTACCCTCTGACCGGTGACGTACCCTTGAAGAACCAAAGACCGTCGGTCGATGCGTACCCCACCCTTTATCCACAGGTTTCCTGTGGTTTGCGGGCCGGGGCATGTGTCTGAAGGTTCCCGTCAAGGGCGGCCAGCGCAGGTGAACGAAGCTCCTCAGTACACACGGTAAAGCCGATGTACCGAAGCCCCGTGCATCTGCGCGGGGCGTTTTTTATTGGGGCAGTAAAAGCCGGCATCAATTCCCCGGAAGGAGGGTTATGGCAACCGCAATCAAGGTAAGCGCAGTTGAGGAAATCGTCACTGATTTCAAAGACTCAAATGCTGCAGTCCTAACCGAATACCGCGGGCTCACCGTTGCACAGCTCAAGGAACTGCGCCGTTCACTCGGCCAGGACACCAAGTACGCTGTCGTCAAAAACACCCTGACGGGCATTGCAGCCAAGGAAGCCGGCATCGACGCGTTCGATAGCCAGCTCGCCGGACCCACTGCAATCGCCTTCATCAAGGGTGACGCTATTGCAGCGGCAAAGAGCCTGACGGATTTCGCGAAGTCCAACCCACAGCTCATCATCAAGACTGGTGTTTTCGAGGGCCGAGCCCTTGACGCCGCCGGTGTAAAGGCTCTCGCTGCTCTCGAGTCGCGTGAACTTCAGCTGGCCCGCGTTGCCGGAGTGCTGCAAGCACCCATGGCAGCACTCGCCCGCACCATTGATGCATTGCGCATCAAGCAAGAGGAGGAAAGTGGAGCGCCTGCAGCAGCAGAGACGCCAGCCGCCGACGCTCCTGCTGCAGAGGAAGCAGCTGCACCAGCAGCAGCCGAGTCAGAGGCCGCTCCCGAAGCTGCCGCAGCG
Source organism: Arthrobacter sp. CAL618 (assembly GCF_000468215.1). NCBI lineage: Bacteria > Bacillati > Actinomycetota > Actinomycetes > Micrococcales > Micrococcaceae > Arthrobacter > Arthrobacter sp. CAL618. The sequence goes on from NZ_ASZW01000051.1 coordinate 10,912, forward strand.
CCTGAAGAGAAGTAATTTTCTTCATCCACCAAACTCCGGTACCGAGCGTCGAACCCGATGCCAGGCACCACTATAGGAAGGAAGGCTCTCGCCATGGCGAAGCTCACCAACGAAGAGCTCATTGAAGCTTTCAAGGAACTGACCATTATCGAACTCTCCGAGTTCGTTACGCTGTTCGAAGAGACCTTCGACGTCACCGCAGCTGCAGTTGCAGTTGCAGGCCCCGCCGGTGGCGGCGCAGGCGAAGCTGCTGAAGAGGAGAAGGATTCCTTCGACGTTATCCTCGAAGCAGCAGGCGACAAGAAGATCGCAGTGATCAAGGAAGTACGCGCACTGACTTCCCTGGGTCTGAAGGAAGCCAAGGACGTTGTCGACAGCGCCCCGAAGGCTGTGCTGGAAGGCGCAACCAAGGAAGCTGCCGAGAAGGCCAAGGAATCCCTCGAGGCCGCTGGCGCGACGGTAACCCTGAAGTAGTCTTTTCTGGTTTACGAAAAAACCCCTGACTCATGGAGTCAGGGGTTTTTTCATGTCACGGCTCAGTCGCGGTAGAGGAGCAGGGCTTCTCCCTGCCCGCCGCCGCCGCACAATGAAACGGCCGCCTTGCCGGTACCCCGACGGGCGAGCTCGTGCGCAGCATGCAGGGCCAGGCGGGCGCCCGAGGCACCGATGGGGTGCCCCAACGCAATGGCCCCACCGTGGATGTTGGTCTTCTCCAAGGGGTAGTCCAGATCCTTGAGGGACTGGCACGCCACCGAGCCAAAGGCCTCGTTGATTTCCACGAAGTCCAGCTCCGAGGTTTGCCAGCCAGCGCGCCCCAAAGCCTGCTCAATCGCCCGCGATGGCTGCGAGTGCAACGAGTTGTCGGGTCCGGCCACCTGGCCAGGCTGCCCCACCACCGCGAGGACGGTGAGCGAATTTTCCTCGGCGTAAGCCCGCGTTGTCAGGACAAGCGCTGCTGCACCGTCTGACAGTGGTGACGAATTACCTGCTGTGATGGTGCCGGCTTGATCAAACGCTGGCCGCAGCCCTGCGAGGGACTCGACTGTCGTCGTCGGGCGAATCCCCTCATCCCGGCTCAGGACCACCGGGTCACCCTTTCGCTGGGGGACCGAAACCGGCACAATTTCGACGTCGAACACACCGGATTCCATTGCCGCCGCAGCGCGCTGATGTGAAGCGGCGGCGACGGCGTCCTGCTCGTCCCGATTGATGCCCAGGCCGGTGTTGCCGCGCTCGGTAGAGGCGCCCATCGACTCGTTGTCGAACGCGTCGGTGAGTCCGTCGTTGGCCACCGAGTCGATCGCCTGAATGTTGCCGTACGTCCAGCCCTGGCGGGATCCCGGCAGCAGGTGGGGCCCACGGGTCATGGATTCCTGGCCCCCGGCAACCACCACTGTCGCCTCCCCGCTGCGGATTAGTCGGGCTGCGTCGATGACAGCCGTCAGGCCGGAGAGGCAGACCTTGTTGATGGTGACCGTTGGGACATCCCAGCCGATCCCTGCTTTCAATGCGGTCTGCCGTGCAGGATTCTGGCCGCAGCCCGCCTGGATGACGTGGCCCATGATGACGGCCCCCACCGTGCCGGCGTCGACCCCCGCCTTGTCCAGCGCACCGGCAACCGCCAGGGCTCCCAGATCAACAGCGGTAAAGGAGGACAACTGGCCGTTCAGGCGGCCCTGAGGGGTCCGGGCACCTCCGACAATAACGACGTCGGCGGGTGACTTTTCTGCAGTGTTCATCGAGGGGAACGCTCACTTTCGTCTTTGAAGCAGTTGCAGACAAGGCTACTCCCTCCTCCCCAGCTCAGCTAGTGAGCATTAACTGAAATGGAGTGCCGGTGTCGTGACAACGAGGAAGCGAGGACCACCCCGGCCGACAGGGAGCCGGCACCGNCCGCCGGCAGCCATGTCGGCCAGCGTGTCTTCATAGCCCACATTGATCTCCTTGGTGATGTACTCGTTTCCAGCCCACTCGGCAAACTCCCACACCACACTGAGGCCCAGACCGAGCGCGAGGGTGATGATCGCGACTCCCGTTCCGGCCCGTCGGGTCGGCTCGGGCCGAGGCACGTACCGCATCCGCAACAGCAGCAGGTAGGCGATGGGCGCGATTGCCGCTGTGGCGAGCGTGTGGATGACAAGATCCCACCAGGAGATCAGCTCGTACAGATCCACTACGGCGCTCCACGCGGCCACCAGCAGAGCGAGACCGTAGACGGTATCGATCCTCGGATCAACCCGGACCATTCTCGACACGAGGACTCCACCGAGCACCAGGAAAAGTACCGCAAACTCGACCGGCCCCCACCAGAGCAGCACGACAATGACGCTGAGCAGAGCGGCCCCGCGGACCGCGTCAGCCATCACCGCCCAGGGGGTTGCCGGAGGTCGAAGTAAATCGTCGATCATGTAAAACACCCTAGTATCAAAGGCATGCTCCCTACGCTCTCAGTGGTCATTCCGTGCCGGAACGACGGCGAGCTCCTCTCGGTTTGCCTTGACGCCCTCGCCGCCCAGACCTATCAGCCGCTGGAGGTGCTCGTTGTCGACAACGGCTCCACCGACCTCACGGTCGCGATCGCTGAGGCCCACGGTGCGCTGGTGGTCACCGAGCCCCGGGTGGGCATTGGCGCGGCTGCCGCTGCCGGCTACAACCAGGCCAAGGGCGCTGTCATCGTGCGGTGCGACGCCGATTCAGTGCCCTCCGACGACTGGCTGGAGAAGATTGCCGCCCGCTTCGCCGACGACGTCGGGCTCGCGGCGCTGACCGGGCCCGGCCAGTTCTACGGTGTATCCCGGCTGCGGGCCGCCACAGCAGATTTGCTGTACATGCGGGCCTATTTCCTCTCCATGGGCGCGGCGATGGCGCGCTGGCCGCTGTTCGGTTCCAACATGGCGATACGCACCGAGGTGTGGGAGGCGGTGCAGTCCCGGGTGCATTCAACCGATCCCGAGGTGCACGACGACGTCGACCTCGCGTTTGCGCTGGATCCCGGCCACCGGACGGCGTGTGACTTTTCCTTGCGGGTCGGGATCTCACCTCGTGCGCTGGTGGGGGGAGCCGACCTGCGGCGTCGTGTCACCCGTGCTTTTCACACCATTGCATTGCACTGGAGCATCGCACCACCGTGGGAGCGCTGGGCCAATCAGCTAAGGCCGGCTACCCGACGGCGGTATCACTCAGCGGGGTAGAGCCGCGGAAGCTGGAGCGTCAGCCAGGGGCTGAAGGCCCAGGGGGTGAGACGGACCGCTTCCACGAGCTGGCGGGGTTCGACCCACTCCCACTGGCAGACCTCCGATGCCCGCGGGGAAAGCTGCCCGCTGCAACGGGCGGTGTAGACGGGGCAAATCTCGTTCTCCACCACTCCCGAAAAGTCCACTGCCCGGTACCTGAAGTCCGGCAGGGCGGGGGTCAGGTCAGTGACGGTGATTCCCAGCTCATAGTCGGCACGCCGCGCAATCGCATCCACCGTGGACTCTCCCGGACCGGGATGCCCGCAGAACGAATTGGTCCAGACGCCCGGCCACGTGCGTTTGGAGAGCGCCCGGCGGGTAACGAGAATCCGGCCGTCGGCGTCGAAGACATGGGTGGAAAAGGCGAGGTGCAGCGGAGTTGACGTGTGGTGCACCTCGGACTTCTCCTGCGTCCCGATGGGGGTGCCGTCGTCGTCCACCAGGACGACAAGTTCCGCACTGGAGCGGGGACTGCCTTCTGCTACAAACACTGTCTGACCGCTCTCTGACCTGAGTCGTTTAGCATAAAAATGTGGGGTCAGTGTTTACTTTACCTATGGACATGGAAACCTTGCTGGTTGACTCCCGCGGCTTGGAGCAGGTGGAAAGTGTCCTCGCCAAGAGCTTCGCCCGCTCGAAGGCCCGTGCCGCGACCCTTGGACCCACCTATCACCACCTGTGGGAAACCCTCGAGAACTGCGCAGCCGGTGGTAAACGATTCCGGCCGCGCATGGTCATGACAGCCTACGATTGCCTGGCGGGAACCGACCGCGCCACCGCGGCCATGGTGGCGGCGTCCTTCGAAATGCTCCACACAGCCCTGATCGTTCACGACGACGTCATCGACCGCGACTTCGTCAGGCGGGGAATCCCCAACGTTTCGGGCACATACCGTCAGCTCGCGGAAAACGCCGGTCTCGCGCCCGACGACGCAGCGCACCGTGGGCTCTCCATGGGGGTCATTGCCGGGGACCTGGCCCTCTCCAGCGCGCACCGCCTCCTTGACGGCGTCCGCACCGACCCCGCCACCCGGGAACGGCTCGGCTGGCTCCTGGACGACGCAGTGTTCGCCTCAGCAGCAGGGGAGCTACTCGACGTCGACGCCTCAACGTCCAACACGACGTCGTCCGAGGACACCCTTCAGATGGCGCGCCTGAAGACGGCGGTCTATTCCTTCGAGAGCCCGCTCAAAGCCGGCGCTGTCCTGGCTGGCGCTGATGAAACCATCATCGATTCGCTCGGTGACTTCGGCAGGGATGTGGGGATCGCCTACCAGGTTGCCGACGATATTCTCGGGGTCTTCGGTGACGAGAAAACCACCGGCAAGACCACCTGGGGAGACCTGCGGGAGGGCAAACGGACAGCACTGATCTCCTACGTTGCCCAGCGGGCCGAGTGGGAAGAGGTTTCCTCACTGATCGGATCGTCCGAGCTTTCAGCTGCCGGGGCCGAAAAGATCCGCGGCGTTCTGCGGACCTGCGGGGCCCTGGATCATGCGGTGGCTCTGGCGACCGAATATGCGCAGCGGGCGCAGGTCCATCTGGAGGCCGGCCATATCCCTGCCGAACTGCGCCAGGGTCTGAGCCCCGTGGCCACTGCCGTCCTGGCGAGGGTGCGGTAGCTTCTCATGCAGCCACGCGATGCTCTTGCCTTCTACACCGATGTGACTCACCGAACCTCGGCGGTGGTGATCAGGTCCTACTCCACCTCGTTTGGGCTGGCATCACGGCTCCTCGGCGGCGACGTCCGCCAGCACGTTGAGACTGTCTATGCCCTGGTCCGGGTCGCCGATGAAGTGGTGGACGGCGCTGCAGCCGCCGCCGGGCTCAGCCTCGATCAGACGCGCGCGGTGCTTGACGACCTGGAGCAGGAAACCGAACGGGCCATGGCCGTGGGATACAGCGCCAACCCGGTTGTGCACGCCTTTGCCAACACCGCCAGGGAAACCGGAATCGCCGCGGACCTGACCAGGCCCTTCTTCGCCTCGATGCGCGCTGACCTGGAGCGGACCGAGCACACCGCCGAATCGTTCGACGAGTACGTCTACGGGTCGGCCGAAGTAGTGGGGCTCATGTGCCTGAAGTGTTTCCTCTACCAGGAAGCCAGCCCGCGCAGCGCCGACCAGGAACGCAAGCTGGTCGACGGATCCCGCCGGCTGGGAGCTGCCTTCCAGAAGATCAACTTCCTGCGTGACCTCGCCGACGACTTCGAGGCCCTGGGGCGCAGCTACTTCCCGGGGATCAGGCCCGGCAATTTTGGGGAAGCCGACAAACACCGGCTGCTCGATGACATTGCCGCGGATCTCGCCGTCTCGGCCGACGCCCTCCGCGACCTGCCGGGTTCCAGCCGCCGCGCCGTCGCCCTAGCCCAGGGACTTTTCACCGAACTGTCCCTGCGGCTGCGCAGGACTCCCGCCGAGGAGCTCCTCACCTCACGGGTCCGGGTTCCCAATCCCGTGAAACTCCGGATCGCCGCCCAGGCACTGGCGGGCCGTGTCCCGCAGCCTGATGAAACACCCTGATGACCACCGGAAGGCTGCCATGAACGCGCACGCACCCCTGAACGGCCCACGCCGGAACGTAGTAGTCATTGGCGGCGGGATCGCCGGCCTCGCGTCGGCCGCGCTGCTCGCTGAGGAGGGGCACACCGTCACCGTGCTCGAAAAGCAGGCAGCCACCGGGGGCCGCGCCGGGCTATGGGAGAGCGACGGGTTCAGGTTCGACACCGGGCCGTCCTGGTACCTCATGCCCGAGGTGATCGACCATTTCTTCAGGCTCCTCGGCACCAGCGCGGCCGACCACCTGGAACTGGTCAAACTGGATCCGGGGTACCGGGTGTATTCCGAGGGGCACACCGAGCCCATCAACGTTCCCGCTGAGCGGGCCGACGTCGTCAAGCTATTCAACGACGTCGAACCCGGTGCGGGGGAAGCCCTGGAAAAGTACCTGGATTCGGCCGGCGAAACGTACACCATGGCCACCCGCCGGTTCCTCTACACCACCTTCCAGTCCTTCCTGCCCCTGCTCCGCCCCGATGTGCTCAGCCGTGTCCCGAAGCTGGTGCGCCTGCTCCTGCAACCGCTGTCCAAGCTCGCTGCCGCAACGGTGACCGATAACCGGTTGCGACAGATCCTCGGCTACCCGGCGGTCTTCCTGGGCACATCCCCGTTCGAAGCCCCCAGCATGTACCACCTGATGAGCCACCTGGATCTCGACGACGGCGTCCTGTACCCGATGGGCGGTTTCACCCGGCTGACCGAGGCCATCGACTCCCAGGCCCGATCGAGGAACGTCGAGGTCATCACCGGCGCCCGGGTGGAACAGATCCTCACCCTGCCCGGCGATGGCCGGTCCCAAAAGGCCCGGGTGACCGGCGTCCGCTGGGTGTCGGCCGACGGCACCGAGCACACCACCCCCGCTGACACGGTGGTCGCCGCCAACGATCTGCACCACGCCGAGACGCAGCTTCTGCAGCCCGCCGACCAGACCTACCCGGAGAAGTACTGGTCCGGGCGGACCGCAGGGCCCAGCGCCCTGCTCCTGTACCTGGGAGTCAAGGGGCAGTTGCCCGAACTGGAACACCACACACTTCTGTTCACCGCGGACTGGGAAGACAACTTCTCCCGGATCTTCGGCAAGACCACCTCAGTGCCGACCCCGGCGTCGCTGTACGTGTGCCGGCCCAGCGCCACCGACCCCGGGGTGGCCCCCCAGGGTCACGAAAACGTGTTTGTCCTGGTCCCGCTGCCGGCTGATCCGGGGCTGGGTGCCGGCGGGATCGACGGTGCGGGGGACCAGCGCATCGAGAACCTCGCCGACACGGTGATCGACCAGATCAGCAACTGGGCGAACATCCCTGACCTCGCCGACCGGATTGTGGTGCGGCGGACCTACGGACCGCAGGACTTCGTGGGGGACTTCAACGCCTGGCAAGGCACCTCGCTGGGCCCGGCGCACGTGCTGAAGCAGAGCGCGTTTTTCAGGGGCCGCAACAAGAGCCGCAAGGTGGAGGGCCTCTACTATGCGGGCAGCTCGACCATCCCGGGGATCGGCATTCCCATGTGTTTGATCAGCGCCGAACTGCTGATCAAACGGCTGCGCTCCGACACCAGCACCGGGCCGCTGGCCGAGCCACTGGTTGCCCCAGGCAGCGGCGCAGCGGTCGGTTCGGAAGTCGACAAGGGTACGGTCCGGCAATGATCAGTGCCCTGTACCTGGTCTCCCTGCTGGGCGGACTGGCGTGTGCGGCCCTGATGGATTACCGGTACGGGTTGTTCTTCTGGGCAGCGCCGCGCCGCGCAGGACTGGTCCTGGCCCTGGGGGTGGCGTTTTTCCTGGCCTGGGACCTCGGCGGCATTGGATCGGACATCTTCTACAAGGGTGACTCCGAGTTCATGATCGGCGTCATGCTGGCACCCGAACTTCCCCTGGAGGAGCTGTTCTTCCTGGCCTTCCTTTGCTGGATGGCGATGAACCTCTACCTGCTCATGAAACGGACCATCGAGACACGGGCGCGGGTGGCTTAGTGACCTACTGGACCCTCAACGCCATCTTCCTGATCCCCGTTGCGATCATCGCTATCGTGGCGGAGGTGGTTTCCCGCCGTCGTGCGGGAGCTGCAGCTACCGGATCGCTGGCGGCTCACACAACTGCGGCCAGGCTGTCCTGGCGGGCGGTCGGACTGTCGGCGGTCATCCTGCTCATCCTCACAGCCGTCTTCGACAACCTGATGATCCAGCTGGGATTCTTCGGCTACAACCCCGATTGGATTTCCGGCGTGTTTGTGGGAGTCGCGCCCCTCGAGGACTTCGCCTACCCACTGGCGGCAGTGGTGCTCCTGCCAGCGCTGTGGACCATCTTCACGCCGTCGGCCACTACGGTGCCGGTTGAACGGACCCGTCCATGAGCGCCCAGGCTGGGACCGGCCTCTCCGGGACAACGAAAATGTTGCTACTGTCCTCACGCCCCGTCTCCTGGGTGAACACAGCCTTCCCCTTTGCGGCCGCGTACTTCCTCACCACCGGGTCCATCGATCTGGCCTTCGTGCTCGGGACGCTGTACTTCCTCATCCCCTACAACCTGGCCATGTACGGCATCAACGACGTCTTCGACTACGAGTCGGATCTCCGGAACCCCCGCAAGGGTGGGGTGGAGGGTGCCGTCCTGGACCGCCGCTTCCACCGGGTCACCCTGTGGGCCGCAGTGCTGACGAACGTCCCGTTCCTGGTGGCCCTGCTGCTGCTGGGCAACCCTTTGTCTGCGCTGGTGCTCGCGGTGAGCGTGTTCGCGGTGGTCGCGTACAGCGCGCCGGGGCTCCGGTTCAAGGAGCGACCCTTCCTCGACTCGGTTACCTCCAGTACCCACTTCGTCAGCCCCGCAGTGTTTGGGCTCGTGCTTGCAGGCGCTACCTTCGACATCGGCCTCTGGGCAGTACTTGGGGCGTTCTTCCTGTGGGGAATCGCCAGTCAGGCGTTTGGCGCCGTCCAAGACATCCAGGCCGACCGCGAAGGCGGCATTGCCTCGATCGCAACGGTCCTGGGGGCACGAGCCGTCGTACGGTTCGCCGTCGTCGCCTACCTGCTGAGCGGACTGCTGATGCTGCTCGCGCCGTGGCCGGCGACGCTGGGTGGGCTGCTGGCCCTGCCCTACATCCTCAGTATCCTGCCGTACGCCAACCTCAGCGATGAGCACTGCGAAACCGCCAACCGCGGATGGCGGCGCTTCCTCAGGCTGAACTTCCTCACCGGATTCCTGGTGACCATGCTCCTGATCTGGGTGACCCAGGCAGGCTGACCCGGATGACGTATACCACACCCGGGCTGGACAGGACGGGAGCTCTGCAGTACAGTAGATATTTGCGTCTTTCCTCTTAACCTCGGCCTTCATATAGCGGTGGGCTTTGTCTTGCGTTAGTCATTTAACGGCAGATTTACTGTCCGGTCACTGACCGCAGGCTCCTGGTTCGCACACACAATCCTCGCGTTGATACGCGATGGCAGTGCAAAGAGGGCGGATATAGCTGAACAAGCCGAAGGTCTGTGGAAGGATCCCTCTTGGTCGCCTCGAGCACCTCTAATAATGCAACCGCTACCAGCCAGGTCGACGCCGAAGGCGTCTCCACCCGGCTTTCATTCGCAAAGATTCACGAACCGCTGGACGTTCCTAACCTCCTCGCGCTCCAAACTGACAGTTTCGACTGGCTGGTTGGAAACGATCGCTGGAAGGCGCGCGTGCAGGAAGCCCTGGAGCTGAAGCTGCAGGGTGTGGCCTCCACATCTGGTCTCGCTGACATCTTTGAAGAGATCTCCCCGATCGAGGATTTCCAGGGCACCATGTCCCTGAGCTTCTCGGAGCCGGAGTTCGCCGATCCGAAATACACCATGGCTGAGTGCAAGGACCGCGACGCTACGTACGCGGCCCCGCTGTATGTCAAGGCCGAGTTTATGAACAACAACACTGGCGAGATCAAGCAGCAGACAGTGTTCATGGGCGACTTCCCGTTGATGACGGAGAAGGGCACGTTTGTGATTAACGGCACCGAGCGTGTCGTCGTGTCACAGCTGGTCCGTTCACCGGGTGCCTACTTTGAGCGCACCGCCGACAAGACCAGTGACAAGGACATCTTCAGTGCGAAGATCATCCCGTCACGTGGTGCCTGGTTTGAACTCGAAATCGACAAGCGTGATCAGGTCGGCGTCCGCCTTGACCGCAAGCGCAAGCAGTCAGTCACAGTCCTCCTGAAGGCACTGGGCTGGACCGAGGGCCAGATCCTCGAAACCTTCGGTGAGTATGACTCCATCCGCGCCACCATGGAGAAGGACACCACCGAAACGCAGGAAGACGCGTTGCTGGACATCTACCGGAAGCTTCGCCCGGGAGAGCCACCCACGGTCGAGGCCGCCAAGACGCTGCTCGACAACCTGTACTTCAACCCCAAGCGCTACGACCTGGCCAAGGTCGGTCGTTACAAGATCAACCGCAAGCTGGGTATCGACAAGAACCTTGATGACAAGGACGCTTCGGTTCTGAACATCGACGACATCGTCGCGATGATCAAGTTCCTGGTGGCCCTGCACGCCAACGAGAAGACCCTCACCGGCAAGCGTGACGGCGGCGACGTCGAACTGCGCGTCGAGGTCGACGACATTGACCACTTCGGTAACCGTCGCATCCGTGCGGTCGGCGAGCTCATCGAGAACCAGGTCCGCACCGGCCTGTCCCGGATGGAGCGCGTTGTCCGCGAGCGGATGACCACGCAGGACGTCGAGGCGATCACGCCCCAGACCCTGATCAACATCCGTCCGGTCGTTGCTGCGATCAAGGAGTTCTTCGGAACCTCCCAGCTGTCGCAGTTCATGGACCAGAACAACCCGCTGGCCGGTCTAACGCACAAGCGTCGCCTGTCAGCCCTGGGCCCGGGCGGTTTGTCCCGTGACCGCGCAGGCATGGAAGTTCGAGACGTTCACCCGTCCCACTACGGACGTATGTGCCCCATCGAAACCCCTGAAGGACCGAACATTGGTCTGATCGGTTCGCTGGCATCCTACGGACGGATCAACACGTTCGGCTTCATCGAAACTCCTTACCGCAAGGTAGTCGGCGGAATCGTCACCGAGCAGATCGACTACCTCACCGCCGACGACGAGGTGGAGCGCCTGATTGCTCAGGCGAACGCGCCCCTCGACGGCAAGGGTAACTTCATCGAGCCTACGGTTCTGGTGCGTACCCGAGGCGGTTCGGGCGAGCCCGTCCTGGTCGAGGCCATCGAGGTCGAGTACATGGACGTCTCCCCACGCCAGATGGTGTCGGTGGCTACGGCCATGATCCCGTTCCTGGAACACGATGACGCGAACCGTGCCCTCATGGGTGCGAACATGCAGCGTCAGGCTGTTCCCCTGCTCCGTTCCGAGCGTCCCCTCGTGGGCACCGGCATGGAGAAGAACGCAGCAGTCGACGCCGGTGACGCTGTCACCGCCACGAAGGCTGGCGTTGTCAAGGAGGTTTCAGCCGACCTGGTGAGCATCCTCAACGACGACGGCACCGAGACCAACTACCCGATCATGAAGTTCGCCCGCTCCAACCAGGGCAACGCGTACAACCAGCGCGTGCTGGTGTCCGAGGGTGACCGGGTCGAGTACAACACGATGATCGCCGACGGTCCATCCACCGACCAGGGTGAGCTCGCCCTGGGCAAGAACATGCTCGTTGCGTTCATGTCCTGGGAAGGTCACAACTTCGAGGATGCGATCATCCTCTCCCAGCGCATCGTCTCCGACGACGTGCTGACCTCGATTCACATCGAGGAACACGAGGTTGACGCCCGCGACACCAAACTTGGTGCCGAGGAAATCACCCGCGACATCCCGAACGTCTCCGAAGAGGTCCTGGGGGCCCTGGACGAGCGTGGCATCATTCACATCGGTGCCGAGGTTGAAGCTGGCGACATCCTGGTTGGCCGTGTCACTCCCAAGGGTGAAACGGAACTGACCCCTGAGGAGCGTCTGCTACGGGCCATCTTCGGTGAGAAGAGCCGCGAGGTTCGCGACACGTCACTGAAGGTTCCCCACGGCGAGTCGGGAACGGTCATCGGTGTGCGCATCTTTGATCGCGACAACGACGACGAGCTGCCTCCCGGCGTGAACCAGCTGGTCCGCGTCTACGTGGCTCAGAAGCGTAAGATCACCGACGGCGACAAGCTGGCTGGCCGTCACGGTAACAAGGGCGTCATCTCCAAGATCCTGCCGATCGAGGACATGCCGTTCATGGAAGACGGTACCCCCGTCGATATCGTGCTGAACCCGCTGGGTGTCCCAGGTCGAATGAACGTCGGCCAGGTCCTGGAAATCCACCTCGGTTGGGTGGCCAAGCAGGGCTGGAAGATCGATGGCGAGCCGGAATGGTTGAAGAACCTCCCGAACCTGCCCCGCGAAAGCGGTTCGACCACTGTTGCAACCCCCGTCTTCGACGGTGCAACAGAGGACGAAATCGTTGGTCTGATGAACTCCACCCGGGAAACCCGCGACGGAAACCGCCTCATCGGCGGATCCGGCAAGGCGTTGCTCTTTGACGGCCGCTCCGGCGAGCCGTTCCCGGACCCCATTTCGGTCGGCTACATGTACATCCTGAAGCTGCACCACCTGGTGGACGACAAGATCCACGCACGCTCCACCGGACCGTACTCCATGATCACGCAGCAGCCGCTGGGTGGTAAGGCACAGTTCGGCGGACAGCGCTTCGGTGAAATGGAAGTCTGGGCCCTCGAGGCCTACGGCGCCGCCTACACGCTGCAGGAACTTCTGACCATCAAGTCGGATGATATCCACGGCCGCGTGAAGGTCTACGAAGCGATCGTGAAGGGTGAGAACATCCCAGAGCCGGGTGTCCCCGAATCCTTCAAGGTGCTGATCAAGGAAATGCAGTCGTTGTGCCTGAACGTGGAAGTACTTTCCACCGACGGAACCACGATAGAGATGCGTGACTCGGATGAAGAAGTCTTCCGGGCCGCGGAGGAACTGGGCATCGACCTGTCACGGGCCGAGCCAAGTTCTGTCGAGGAAGTCTAGGTTTCACCACTCCGATCCGGTGTTCGATCGCGGCCAACGAAATTTCTTCGGCCGCGGACGGCCTTGAAATATTAAAGGCCGCTTCCTCGAACACCGGCTCGGTGCGGGCCTAACTTCCCACCGCACCCCATCAGACTTCAAGAATTTAGAGAACAAAGAGAGAACAGGGACCATATGTCCAGCGAATCCTCCTTCGGCCTCATGCGAATCGGCCTAGCCACTGCGGACGAAATCCGTGGTTGGTCTTTTGGCGAGGTCAAGAAGCCGGAAACCATCAATTACCGTACCCTCAAGCCTGAGAAGGACGGCCTTTTCTGCGAGAAGATCTTCGGACCTTCCCGCGACTGGGAATGCTACTGCGGCAAGTACAAGCGTGTCCGCTTCAAGGGCATTATCTGCGAGCGTTGTGGCGTTGAAGTAACCCGCGCCAAGGTTCGCCGTGAGCGCATGGGCCACATCGAGCTTGCAGCTCCCGTCACCCACATCTGGTACTTCAAGGGCGTTCCCTCGCGCTTGGGCTACCTGCTGGACCTGGCACCGAAGGACCTCGAAAAGGTCATCTACTTCGCCGCCTACATGATCACCTCCGTCGACGAAGAGAACCGTCACGCGGAACTGCCCAACCTCCAGGCCGAGCACGACCTTGAGAAGAAGCAGATGATCGACCAGCGCGACTCCGACATCGCCACCATCGCCAAGGACCTTGAGGACGAGGTTGCACGGCTGGAAGGCGAAGGCGCGAAGGCTGCCGAGAAGAAGAAGGCACGCGACTCCGCCGACCGTCAGATGGCGAACGTGCGTAAGCGAGCCGACATCGAGATCGAGCGCTTCGAGCAGGTATGGGACCGGTTCAAGAGCCTCAAGGTCGCTGACCTTGAAGGCGACGAGGGCCTGTACCGCGAGCTGCGTGACCGTTACGGACTGTACTTCGAGGGCTCGATGGGCGCCGAAGCGATCAAGAAGCGTCTTGAGAACTTCGATATGCCGGCCGAGGCCGAGATGCTCCGCGACATCATCCAGAACGGCAAGGGCCAGCGCAAGACGCGTGCCCTGAAGCGCCTGAAGGTTGTCAACGCGTTCCTCACCACCACCAACAGCCCGCTCGGCATGGTGCTTGACGCTGTTCCAGTGATCCCGCCGGAACTGCGCCCCATGGTCCAGCTGGACGGTGGCCGCTTCGCGACCTCCGACCTCAACGACCTGTACCGCCGCGTGATCAACCGCAACAACCGCCTGAAGCGCCTGCTCGATCTCGGTGCGCCCGAGATCATCGTCAACAACGAAAAGCGCATGCTCCAGGAAGCTGTTGACTCGCTGTTCGACAACGGTCGTCGTGGACGTCCGGTCACTGGGCCGGGCAACCGCCCGCTGAAGTCGCTCTCTGACATGCTCAAGGGCAAGCAGGGTCGTTTCCGCCAGAACCTTCTGGGTAAGCGCGTTGACTACTCCGGCCGTTCGGTAATCGTCGTTGGTCCCCAGCTGAAGCTGCACCAGTGTGGTCTGCCCAAGCAGATGGCCCTGGAACTCTTCAAGCCGTTCGTGATGAAGCGTCTGGTTGACCTCAACCACGCACAGAACATCAAGAGCGCCAAGCGGATGGTCGAGCGTTACCGCCCGCAGGTCTGGGACGTGCTCGAAGAGATCATCACCGAGCACCCAGTGCTGCTGAACCGCGCACCTACCCTTCACCGGTTGGGTATCCAGGCGTTCGAACCACAGCTGGTTGAAGGTAAGGCCCTTCAGCTGCACCCACTCGTTTGTGGCGCGTTCAACGCTGACTTCGACGGTGACCAGATGGCAGTCCACCTGCCGCTGAGCCCAGAGGCCCAGGCCGAGGCGCGCATCCTGATGCTCTCCTCGAACAACATCCTGAAGCCTTCGGACGGGCGTCCGGTGACCCTGCCTTCGCAGGATATGATCATCGGCCTGCACCACCTCACCACCAAGCGTGAGGGCTCAGCGGGGGAGGGCCGCGTGTTCAGCACCCCGGCCGAAGCCATCATGGCCTTCGACATGGGTGTCCTGCACCTGAACTCGGTAGTCCGGATCCGTATTCCACACTTCGTGCCCAGCGCTGATGTCGCTGCGCCTGAAGGCTGGGTTGAAGGAACTCCTGCGCTGATCGAAACCTCCCTCGGGCAGGTTTTGTTCAACGAGACCCTGCCTGCCGACTACCCATGGGTAGAGAAGGTTGCCGATAAGGGACAGCTGTCCACCATCGTCAACGATCTCGCCGAGCGGTACCCGAAGGTGGTCACTGCGGCAACGCTGGACAACCTGAAGGACGCCGGTTTCTACTGGGCAACCCGCTCTGGTGTCACCGTTGCCATCTCGGATATCTCCGCGCCGATCAACAAGGCCGGCATCATGGAGGTCTACGAAAAGCAGGCCGCCAAGGTACAGTCCCAGTTCGACAAGGGCCTCATCGCTGATGAGGAACGTCGTCAGGAACTGATCGATATCTGGAACAAGGCGACCAACGAGGTCGCCGAGTCCATGCGCGGCGCCATGCCGAAGGACAACACCATCAACCGCATGGTGTCCTCCGGTGCACGAGGTAACTGGCTGCAGGTTCGTCAGATTGCGGGTATCCGTGGTCTGGTAGCGAACCCCAAGGGCGAGATCATTCCTCGTCCGATCAAGTCCTCGTACCGTGAGGGTCTTTCGGTGCTCGAGTACTTCATCGCAACCCACGGTGCCCGTAAGGGTCTGGCCGACACCGCACTGCGTACCGCCAACTCGGGTTACCTGACCCGTCGTCTGGTGGACGTGTCGCAGGACGTCATCGTTCGCGAAGACGACTGTGGCACCGAGCGTGGACTGAACGTCACCATTGCGGTGCCGAACAGTGACGGCGAGCTGGTCCTGCACGAAGAGGTCGAGAACTCCGCCTACGCCCGTACCCTGGCCAGCGAAGTCGTTGACTCCAAGGGCAAGGTACTCGCTCCAGCAGGGTCCGACGTCGGCGACGTCCTGATTGGCGAGCTGTTCGCTGCAGGTGTCACCGACATCAAGGTGCGCTCCGTGCTCACCTGTGAGTCGAGCGTCGGCACCTGTGCCCTCTGCTACGGCCGCTCGCTGGCTACCGGCAAGACCGTCGACATCGGTGAGGCCGTTGGTATCATCGCTGCACAGTCGATCGGTGAGCCAGGCACCCAGCTGACCATGCGTACCTTCCACACCGGCGGTATCGCGTCGGCGGAAGACATCACCCAGGGTCTGCCTCGTATCCAGGAGCTCTTCGAAGCGCGTACCCCCAAGGGTGTCGCTCCGATCTCCGAGGTTGCGGGTCGCGTCAACATCGAGGACGGCGAGAAGCAGCTTCGGCTGGTTGTCACCCCAGACGATGGTTCCGAAGAGATCGCCTACCCAGTCCTGCGGCGCGCGCGCCTGCTGGTCACTGATGGCGAGCACGTTGAGGTGGGACAGCAGCTGGTCTTTGGTGCTGTCGATCCGAAGCAGATCCTCCGGATCCTCGGCCCCCGTAAGGCCCAGGAATTCCTGGTCGATGAGGTACAGACCGTGTATCGCAGCCAGGGCGTAGGGATCCACGACAAGCACGTCGAGGTGATCGTCCGCCAGATGCTTCGCCGCGTCACGGTCATCGAGTCCGGCGAATCGAACCTCCTCCCCGGAGAGTTGGCAGAACGCCGTCGCTTCGAGGACGAGAACCGTCGCGTGGTATCCGAGGGCAAGAAGCCGGCGTCAGGCCGTCCCGAGCTCATGGGTATCACCAAGGCGTCGCTCGCCACCGAGTCGTGGCTGTCGGCCGCATCGTTCCAGGAGACCACGCGTGTTCTCACGCAGGCCGCCATGGAAGGCAAGAGCGATCCTCTGCTGGGCCTGAAGGAAAACGTGATCATTGGCAAGCTGATCCCGGCCGGAACCGGCCTGGACCGCTACACGAAGATCACTGTGGAGCCGACTGAGGAAGCGAAGGCCAACCTGTTCACCGGTCCTAGCGCATTCAGCGATTTCGACTATGCAGGCGTCGAAGGTTCGATGACACCCGAGTTCCACGCCATCCCACTGGATGACTACGACATGGGTTCCGAGTTCCGCTAGGCGAGACTGTCATCTAGAAATATAGATGCAGCGGGCCCCTCACACCTCCGGG
>NZ_ASZW01000052.1:0-1617 GCF_000468215.1 Arthrobacter sp. CAL618
CCTTGGGACCAGGGGGTGGTGTGGTCGAGTTCGCAGAACACCGCCAACCGGTTACACCCCGGATGCCGACACGTCCCATCCCTAACCCGGACCGCATCCTTCAGGTCCTGCGGGACCCGGTACGTGGTCGCATCAGCTCCTAACCTGGCCCCGGTAAAGGGGTGGGTGAGGATCCTGGTGAACGATGGTGCGTGCCCGGCGAGCTTCCGGGCGGTCTCGGGATCAATCGGCCCGTAGCCTTCCAATTCACCCGGGGTATCCCCGCCGAGGAGAGTCATCACCGGGACGGTGACAAACACCTTCGCCTGCACACCCCAATACGTGCTGGCCTCCCGCGGCTGGCTGGACCCGCTGCCACCGTTGGACCCGTTGGACCCGTCGTCGCCGTCATGATCGTTGCCGCCCCTGCCGGGTTCAAAATCGCTCCTGGGCACGGAATCTTCGGGCCCGGAGGATTCGGTCCCGCTGGTCCCTTTGGCCGGGCCGCTCATGTGTCCGGTGGGTCCGGCACTGGTGAGGACATCCACCAGAACGTCGGCCCTGAGCTGGGTGAGAGTCCTGGCCTCGTCGGGTCCTTGCAGGGCCCGGGCTGCGGTGTCGACCCGGTGGAAGATCCCGGCCGCGTGTTCGGTGGGTAGGTACGCGGCGAGCCAGGCCATCCCGTCGTGGGCGGGGTTCAGGACCACCTCGCGTTCCCGGAGAGCTTTCCGGTGCCGGCTACTGATGGGTTCGGGGTGAAGTTTTTCGCGTAACCGGTGGGCCTGGCGGCAGAACTTCGTCACGGTGGTCTGACCGGCCAACGCGATCAGCCTGGTTTCATAGGCGGCGGCGAGAGCGGGGTCGGTGTCGGGCATGTCTGTGGCTTCTTCGACAACGGCCCAGGCATGGCGGCGTGAGAGTCTGCCGTCCTCTAACGCGTTCAACGTGGCCGGGTAGTGGCGGGTCAGCAGGGTGCTGTGTTCGACCAGGAACCCGGCGGTCCGCTCCGGCAGGTGCAACGTGGCGCCGATCTCGGCTGCGGCCAGGGTTTTCTCAAACCCGAAAGCCCCGCGGCCGCAACGGGTTTGCTCGGTTTGCAGGTCCAGGATCCGGGTAACCAGTTTCGCTTCCTGGGCATCGAGCCATGACCGCGCCTCGGCGACGTCATTCAACGCATCCAAGACCTGGGCAGAGTCAAGGCCGGCCGGGGCGGCGAGCCCGAGTTGGCCGGTCAGGGCGGGAGGTTCGTCGCTGGAGCGCACCCGCTCGCCGGGCACGAAGGCCATTCCCCAAAAATCCGATGCCTCATCATCCGCATCGGTCGAACCCGCAGCCTCAGCCTCCGACTCCGGCGGTTCAACAGTGGGTGCTGTCCACACCGCGTCCACGCCTAGCGGTCCCTCCGGACCATACCCAGCAGAAGACCCAACAGAAGCCCCGGAGGAAGACGCCGCAGAAGCGCCGGCGTGAGTTCCCGCAGTAGACCCCGTGGCCGTGTTCGCGGGCCCGCTGGTCGAGGCGGAATCCGCGCCGGATTCGGGAGGGATTCCCGATCCGGGAGCAGAAGCTGCACTGCTTTTCATACCCCAATTCCATCATCGAGCACCGACAGTATGAGGGGAAAATAGGGGGCCCGGA
>NZ_ASZW01000053.1:0-24739 GCF_000468215.1 Arthrobacter sp. CAL618
TGGTTGGGTCCCCGGGTAGGAGTCCAGTGATTATGTGAGTTTCGCATCCGATAATGGGTGCAGGAGGAAATTCACCGATATGGCACGTAGACATACCCCTGATCAGGTCATCGCGAAGGTCCGGCAGGGCCAGAAGATGCTCAACGATGGACGGCCGATGATTGAGGTCGTGAAGGAACTGCAGGTTACCGAAGCGACCTGGTACCGGTGGCTGAACCAATACGGTTCCGAGCACAACGCCGGCCAGACCAAAGCGGTACGGGAGCTCGAGAAGGAAAACGCCCGGCTGAAGAAGCTGGTTGCGGAGAAGGAACTGACCATCGACATACTCAATGAGGTGGCGCGGGGAAAATTTTGAGCCCGGAACCTCGGCGGCGTGCGGTGCGCATGGCGCAGGAGAAGTTCGGGGCGTCCGAAAGACTCGCCTGCAAGATCCTGGGCCAGAACCGTTCCGCGTTGCGCAAGGGGCGGCCGGTCGCGAGCTTCGAAGACCACCGGCTGCGGGTCGATCTGAGGGCTGTTGCGGGGAAGCATCCGGCGTGGGGGTGGCGGAAGGCGCGCTGGCACCTACTCAGCCAGCCAGCCTGGCATGGGGTGGCCTTGAACGCGAAGCGGGTGCGCCGGCTGTGGCGACTCGAGGGACTTACCTGCAAGCCCAGGGCGCGAAAGAAGCGACGGACTGGGCCAGGGGCTGGTGAGCAGAAGCGGTTGGCTGCCCAGTATCCGATGCATGTGGTCAGCTTTGACTTCCAATCCGATGTGACCTCCTGCGGGCGCCATGTGAGATTCTTCAACGTCATCGATGAATACACCCGTACCGCCCTGGCCATCATCCCGCGGCGGTCTTTCACCGCGACGGATGTGGTCGCGGTGCTCGAGGACATCATCGCCGAAACCGGTGTCGTGCCGACGTATGTCCGCTCGGATAACGGGCCGGAATTTACCGCCGCGGCGCTGATCAGCTGGTGCCAAACCGCGGGGGTGGAGACCGCTTTTATTGACCCGGGGTCGCCGTGGCAGAACGGGTACGCCGAGTCATTCAACGCCCAATTCAGAAGGGAACAACTCACCGGGGAAATCATCGACACCCTGGCCGAAGCAAAGTACCTGGCCGATGAATGGAAACAGATCTACAATCATGAACGGCCCCATGGATCCCTCGATGGAATGACACCGTCGGCTTACTGGGAAAACTGGACCGCAGGAAACCAACTAGCTATCGCATAGCCACTGGACTGCTAACGGGGGCCCAACCAGGAAAATTACTTGGGAGACCGCATGCCGGGCATTTGCTCCAAGCAGAGGCTTGATGGGATCTCGAAGATCCGAGCTCTGCCTGATGTTCAACAGATTTGTCATCGGGCTGTTACCTGTGGCTCTATCTTGGCCAGCCACAAACAGTCGCAATGCAGTTTCGATGACGTGCTGCATCAAGGTGTAACTCTCAATAGAAGCCATGGTTCTGCTGCTGAGAGTGTCCCCGGCCGGGACGTCCAGTGCGAACTTCTTGTCTTGGAGCACGGACTGGAACTGTCCGAAGAGTGATGCCTGATCGGAGCGGTCCCACCTAACCGAACCGGGCTCCATGTCAACAAGTGCAATTATTCCCCAGAGCCGGCGTTCGAAATACTCTGCGGGATCAACCCTGTAGTAATTCTCCTTCAGTACCTCTTCAACCGCACCTGGCGTCGCCGATAATGCTCCCGTCCTGATCTGGTGAATGCTCAAGGGACCGTTCAGTGCCATCAGGCAAAACTACCTGACCATTCGACCCAAGACTCGATGTTCGGTGCGTCTAGCTAAGGTCAATCGTGTCCGCGACCCGTAGAAGAGGGGTGAATGCCGATGATGGGACATCTCGATGTGTGGGAAGCCGAGTTCTACCCGGCGATGCGAGGCTGCTTCAGCAGGCAAGGCATGAGTGCTTTCATGCATTCTATGTAGAATCTTTTACCCATTGCATGTATGATGGCAATCATGCACATACAGAGGTTTCTTCAGCCCACCCTCATTGAACAGATTGAGACTACCCCCGTAGTCATCGTCGAGGGAGCGCGTGCCGTTGGTAAAACTTGGCTCTTGCGGGAGCTGAAGAATGCAAACTTTGTCTCGGCCAGCTTCACGATGACTGACCCCACTCAACTAGCTGCAGCCTCCGAGAACCCGTTGGCTTGGCTGAGGAGCTTACCTAGGCCTTTTGCTATCGATGAAGCTCAACTCCTGCCGGAGCTACCAGTAGCGCTCAAAGCACTCCTCGACGAAACTGACGAATCAGTGCGGTGTGTCCTGACGGGTTCTGCGGCAATCGGTCAAACCGGACTAGGTGGAACGGATCCTCTCGCTCGACGTGCATCTCGATTAACCCTCGAACCCCTCAGTGAAGCCGAGATAACAGCCGCGGAGTCAGGCCCATGGTCCGTCGTTGATCAATTGTTCGACGGAATTCCTCAAACGGGCTTGTCAGTGCCCCTACCACTCAATTGGGAGGAGCGGATTATTCGCGGAGGTCTTCCCCGATACCGAATAATGAATGCGGAACGCTCGACCGCTACTCTGCATCGCCAAATTGGGCAAGATATCAGGTCGCTCCTGACCGACGACGTAATGCCGGAGGAAAGGATGGATTCACGTATCGCTCACGACGTCCTAACTCATCTTCTGATGCATCCAGGAGGAGAGCTGAATACCACGGCCATTGCCAGGTCAATCGGCATCGACGTTCGAACAGTCAACCGCTATATAGACATTCTCGAGCGTCGGTTCCTAGTAGACGAGCTTCCCAACTTTCACAGGCCGTCAAAGAAATCGGTACGGTCAACAGCCAAGTGTTATCCCGCTGACTCAGCACTCTCCGGATCGGTGCTTTTCGCTACTGATCGGACGATGGCCGAAGCCTCTACTCGAGGTGGAATGTTGGAAGCCCACGTTGTTCAGCAAATTAAAGCTCACCTTGGCTGGGCGGAAACCACCGTAACGCTGAGTCATTGGAGGGAGAACAAGAACGGCCGCACTAGCGAAGTTGACCTCGTGCTGCAGGATGCTCGAGGGCGTCTTGTCGCGATCGAGATAAAAGCATCCGGCGTCGTCTCTTCTAGCCATTTCAGAGGCATCCGCGCGTTCAAAAACTACTACGGAGATCGGTTCCACCGAGGATTTGTAATTGGTACTGGTGAACAAGCCGTTGCCTTCGACGACGATCTGTGGGCACTGCCCTTGAATGCGCTATCCCAAATCCAGTTGTGGCATTCACCCGAAGAAGCATCCGTCCAAAGCTCTGCTGTTGTTCCTCACCCCTCGTCCGGATTTCAGGAAGTAGATACCGTGCCTGTCCTTGAAGAAGCCAAAATATTTGTCAGCTACAGCCACCAAGACCAAGAGTCAAGCACTGGCGGTGACATCCGGCAGTTCGCGACGGACGTGGTTGACGCTCTCGAAGGAATACACGGAAGGACAGTCCAACTATTTCTTGATGTCAAAGACGTTCGATGGGGTGATGACCTATGGTCGAGGCTGGATGACGAACTGCAAGCATCTACCTTCTTGGTGCCCTTTATCACCCCTCGCTATCTCAAGAGCGAAGGGTGTAGACGAGAATTTACTTCCTTTTCCGAGGCCGCACAACGGAACGGTTCGGAACAACTTCTGTTGCCATTGATTTGGATCACGCCACCGACGCTTCATTCGGAAACGCTGACTGACCCAATCGTCGAACGGTTACAGGCAACTCTCCACCTCGATGTCACCGCAGCGCGCCGCGCAGACCGCGGTTCTGCGGACTACGCGAATCTTGTCGAGGTCGTCGCTGAGAACCTTGAGAAGATCATCGTAGACCGGGAATCAACCCCTGAAGCGGCGAACGATCTCAGCGCAGATCAGCAGCCAGAGGGTGAACCAGAACCGGGGCTTGATGAATACCTTGCGAATGTCGAAGAGCTGATGCCCCAAGCCGAGCGAACGCTCTCTACGTTTCTGGAGAACTTCACGGACCTAGCAGACGAATTGCAGAATACTATCGGCAGATTCCAGGCCCAGAATCCAACACAACTACGAGCTTCAATGGTTCTAGTCGGCAACACTCTAAAAGAACCGAATGAGCGGCTCACGGTCAGTGCACGTGCCGCCATCACTACGTGGGATCATCTCATGACCAATCTGAACCGGAGCCTGAGTCTGTACTCAGACATAGGTTCGCAAGAGGCTCCCCAGGATCTAATGGAAACCCTTCGCTCCATGGCCAATCAGTTAGAGGAAATGGACACTGCCGAGCTCGAAGGCATTGCACATCAGATGCCGAAAATGTCCAGCAAACTGGTGCCTACTTCTAAGGCTCTGCTGTCTGCTGTAGGGACGATCAGATCAATGGAAGCATCCCTGCGGTCATGGCTCTCGGCCATAGAAGATTAGGAGTGAGCGGTCGCGATGCTGTGGTCGAGTCACCAAGTTTCGGGTGGCACAACGTTCGCATCTGCGGTTGGCCCTGCTCGGCGCCATGGATTCGAGCCCTCGCCAGTTCGCCAGACCTCTAATAGTGCTGTCAGCATTAGAAGGCAGAATGGTCCCATGACCAAGTTAAACCCGGAATGGGCCGTCGATGAGATCGATTCCTTTCTGAACGTGACCGAACAAGTTCCCTATGAGAACGACGGTGGTGGCGTATTCTTCATTGGTTCACGTATGCGCGGCTCTGATATAGAGGCAGCACAAGGCGCTCACGTTGTAGAGCAAATTCTGGATAGGGTCTTACCTAGCTGGGCTAGAGGCCGCCCCGTGCCCGACAGCGAATACGATTGGCTCCGCGACCAAGTTTCACGGGCCAAGGTTGCCCTGCAGCGCTCTGCGGAGCTTGCTGAGAATCTGGGCGACAACGCTCCCGACATGGATGCAGCCAATCTACATCCATGGGCGTGGGAAAACGGCCGATCATATTGGAGTACTGGCCACTTCCATCAAGCAGTGATGCAAGCGGCAATTCGAATCAACGCAGAGACTCAGGCCAAGCTGAATCGCATGGATGTCTCCGAAACAGCCTTATTCAACGAGGCATTCTCATTGGACGCTCCAAAGAAAAATGGATCCCGCCTTCGACTGATGAAGGACGACGGTGGGAAGACCTACCAGAACCTTCACCGAGGCGCCAGAGCCTTTGCCGACGGGCTCTACACGGCAATACGTAATCCAGGGATGCATCTGCCCCCACAGGAGGATGGCGGAATCGAACAGCTTGCCCTCGAACAATTGGCGGCCTTTAGCCTGCTAGCTCGCTGGATCGATCAATCAAATGTCGAAACCGTTTGAACCGCGGCCCCGCTCGGGAAGTTTCATTCACTCCCACCATATGAGGATTTGTTTATCGCTGCGGACAACGTTGGACTTTGCGGATCGGCTTAGCCTGGGGCAGCCCCGGACCTAGGCAGTCCGTTGGACGATCCGGTACACCGTGCTCCTGGCGACTTTGAAGAGTTCGGCGATTTCGGTGGTGGTGTGTTGTCCTCCCTTATATAGGGAGATGAGGTGTGCTTCTTGGGACTTGGTGAGTTTGGGTTGTTTGCCGCGGAGTCTGCCTTTGGCTTTGGCGACTTGCATGCCTTCGCGGGTGCGGGCGCGGATGAGGTCTGATTCGAATTCGGCGACCATGGCGAGGACGTTGAAGAGGAGACGGCCGACGGGGTCGGTGGGGTCGTGGACGGATCCGCCGATGCTGAGCTTGATCCCTCTCTTGGTGAGGTCTTCGATGATGTCTCGGGCATCCGGCAGCGATCGGGCGAGTCGGTCGAGTTTGGTGATGACGAGGGTGTCGCCGGCTCTGCAGGCGGCGAGGGCTTCGCGGAGTCCTGGGCGTTCGCGGTTGGTGCCGGTGAGTCCGTGGTCGACGTAGATCAGGTCTTCGGGGACATTGAGTGCGGCAAGCCCATTGCGTTGCGCGGTGAGGTCTTGTTCGTTCGTGGAGACGCGTGCGTATCCGATGATGTGTCCGGCCATGGTTCTCACTGTAGCGCTAGAGTGACCTAAGCGAGACAGTTTCACGGGCGGGGTAAACGCGAATCTGAAAACCCAGGTTTCATATGGCATTTTTATCGTCTGTGAATCGCAGCGGTAAGTGGCGTTGTTTGCGCGGAATTCAGTGGCCGATGAGGAGTGCTTCGCGGGCGGCGTCGACAACCTCGGGGGTGAGTGTGTCGAGGTTGTTGAGGGCCTGGATGCGTTGGATTTGGGTGATGAGTCGATCAACGAGGCGGAAGTTCCCGGCGGTGATGCGGACGATGGTCGCGATCGCGGTGGTTTGTGCGAGGGGGTCGGTTGTTGTGGTGCTGGCGGGGAGTCGTTGGGTGAGGACGGCGGTGAGCTCCTCTGGGGTGAGTGGTCGGTATTCGTGGGCGAATCCGATGCGGCTGTAGAGCTGGGGGTAGCGGGCGAGTCTTTTCTCGATGCCGGGCATCCCGATGAGGATGACGCCCATGTGGTGGCGGTCGAAGTAGTCGCGGACTTGTTCGAGGCCAGTGGCCTTGAGCCGGTCAGCTTCATCGATGATGAGGAGTTCGGTGCGGCCACTCGATCGGGATTCGGTGTGGACGTAGGGGTCGACGACGCCGTGTTCGGCGTAGTCGACTGCGAAGGAGATCTGTTGGCAGGCTTTCGGGAAGCCGGTGTCGATTTGCCGGACGGTGGCGGCGACGGTGGGGGTGAAGAACGCTGTGCGCGCTTGGAGGACCGCGGGCGGCACGGGGCCGAGCTGGTCGGCGAACAGGGTGTGCCATTGTTCCCAGTCGTCGGCGGCTGCGTAGTGCCGGGCGGAAAGGGTTTTGCCGATGCCGGGCGGTCCCCAGCACAGCCCGATGTAGCGGTGGGTTCGGACGGCGTCGGCGAACTCGGTGAAGCGGCGGTGCTCCCTGGTACTGAGGAAAGGGGGACGGGTCGGTAGTGGTGGGGCGTCGTCGTTGACCTCGGCGAAGTCGCCGGTCAGGAAGCGGCGGCCGTCGTCATCTTTGCCGAAGAGGACTGTGTGCTTGGCGTTAGTCGGTCGCATAGAGACGCAATCTGTTCTGTCGGGGAGCTACCTCTACGGGCGGCGGCGCTGGAGTGGATTCCGCGTCGCTCGAGTCGGTCAGCCCGGTCAGGTGTGATGGATCGATCGGTGTGTAGCGGGTGTCGGTAGGGAGCGCGTCAGCGAGACTGCGGCGTTGCCGGAGTTGCTGTTTGAGCTCACGCCGGCGCGTGGCGCGGGCAGCCCGGAGCTCCTCTAGGGAGACGTGTTCGGCGGCGAGCTCGGGGGCGATAGCGCGGCAGAGGTACTCGTTGTTGAAGTAGACGCGGATCTCGCCGACATCGCGGGGGGTGAAGCGCACGGTGACATGCTCACCGACATAGGCGGCGAGGATGGGTGAGATGTATCGGGTGGAGGCGAACTGCACGCCGTCGCGCTGCACTTTCCGGGTGGCAGCTGCAGTGAGGAGGAGCAGGTCTAGGTCTTCGGGCCGGGCGGGGCTGCGCGGGATGAAACCGGAGGAGGCCCAACGGTGTGCGGGTGTGTCGCCGGTCTGGGAGTGATTGCGCTGGTTGTACTCGGTGACGATGAAGCGTTCAAGGATCCCGTCGAGTTGCTCGAGATTCAGCGACGGCGGTGAGACGGGTTTCCCGTTCGTGCCGTGGGGGATGTACCCGGGCAGGTGGGGCAGCAACTCGGTGGTGATCGTGCCGTAGAAGCGTTCGATCTTCCCGCGGCCCTGCGGGACGCCGACCTGTGAGTGGATGAGCTGAATGTGGGTGTCGAGGCACACCTGTTCGAGTCGGGCGGAGGTGAAGTCGGAGCCGTGGTCGCTGTAGAGGACATCGGGCAGACCGGACACAGGCCAGGCGGGATGCGTCTTGCGGTTCACGGCCTGATGCAGTGCCAGGGCGGTCTGCTCGGCAGTCGGGGCACCGAGGAACACGGTATAGCCGGCGACAGCACGCGAGTAGTCATCGAGTACGACGGTCAGCCACGGCCGCGCCGGGTCGCCGGCCTTGTCGAGGATCATGACGTCCAGCAGCGTGTGATCGGCCTGCCACTGCTCGTTCGGGTGGTCCGCGGTGCGACGGAAGGCCAGTTCGAACCTGTCCCGGTATGCGGCGTCCCCGTGATGGGCGAGGGTCCGCAGGCCCGGGTCGATGCCTGCGATGATCGCCCGGACGGTGGAATAGCTGGGCGCCGGGAGCCCGCGGTCGCGGGCGATGTCGGCTACCCGCCGGTGGATGAAGGCTTTGCTGGGTTCGGGCCGGCGAAGCGCCAAACCCTCGATAGTTTCCACGAGCTCTGCGGGAAGCCGCCTTCTACCGCGGTCACGCCGACGGGCTGGCCGGAGGCTGGTCGACGATGGATCGGTCCGGTACGTGCTGGCCCAACGGCTCAATGTCCGTAACGGAACCCCCGACTCCGCGGCGACACGGGTCCACGGAACGCCCTGGTCGTGCTGGCGCAGCAGGTCGATCTTGTCATGGACGCTGCGCCGCACCACGGTCGTCCGCCTCTATGCCCTGACGTCTTCGCCGAGATGGCGGTAGATCGTCCCACGCGAGACCCCGAACGTCTCCGCGATCTGCTGCACCGTGTATGTCTTCTCGTCATACATGGCCCGCGCCTGACGGATCTTCGTCGTACTCATCTTGATCCGCCCACCACCTTTACGCCCGCGAGCCCGCGCTGCAGCCAGGCCGTCCTTCGTACGCTCCACGATGAGATCGTGCTCGAACTCCGCGATCGCCGCGAGCATATGGAAAAACAACCGCCCGCCCGGAGTCGTCGTATCAATACCCTGCGAAAGCGCCTTCAACCCGACGCCCCGCTTCTCGAGCCCATCCACGACTTCCTTCAGATTCCGTACCGACCTGCCAAGTCGGTCGAGCTTCGTCACGACCAGGGTGTCACCGGCACGCAGATAGTCCAGCGCGTCATCGAGGGCTGGCCGCTTCGCAAGAACGCCGGAGGCGTGTTCGATGAAGACCTTTTTGCACCCGGCAGCTTCGAGCACATCGGTCTGACCGTCGAGATTCTGCTCCCGGGTCGACACGCGCGCATAACCAACAGCTGCCATAGCCCGAAACTGTACCGCGAACGTCGGTGACAGTACATAGGTCTCGGACACGGCCCATGGAACACGACGCACCGTTCCGAGTCCTCTTGCTGTTAAGTGTCTTATGGACGGTCGTTCGCGGACGCTGGCCGCGAATTGCTCCGTATGAGCGTAAAGATCTGGATCCGCGGCTCAGGATGAATGAATTCCTCGGTGCCTCAACAGGGACGCCCTTCGCGTGGCTCTGTGCGCAGCAGTTTCGATGGCTTCGCCACTATCCGGTGACCAGAGCTTTGAGGAGGGCGGCTGCCAGGCATAGTGCGGCCAGGGCCAAGCCCAGGATGAAGGTCTGAGGAACTACCCGTTCGCTTCGAAGATGTGCTACTACCCATCCCAGGCTGCCCAGTCGGACGACTGTGATGAGGATTGCCAGTTGCAGCGCAAACTCCGGGTCAATCCAGCCCACCAGTGCGGCGGTCATGAGAAGTGCGGGGCCGACCGCGGCTGATGCTATCGGTACTGCATGCCACGCCTCACGTTTGAGGTGCGACGTGGTTGCTTGGTCGGGTGCCGCTACCCGGATTCCGACGTGTTCGGCCAGCACGTGTGCGATGAAGGTTGAAGCGCCAGTGCCGATGATGTAGGTCAGAGCTTTGAAGGTGAGTAGGTCCTGTGGGTACAACGCGATAAGCGCAGCAAGGATCAGAATGTCCCCGTACACGAAAGCTGTGATCCTGCCCGAGGCGTCTTCCCTGCTGAGCGGCCGCTTCGAACGCAGGTGGAAAAGCTGATAGACCGAATCCCGGACAAAACGATATGTAGACCTCTTCAGGTGGTCCTGGTTCACAAACTGCTTCGCTCTCTCGTGTGTGGTGTCACGCGTGTGTCGACGCGATCGCCGAACGTCAGTGCACCGGAACCCGCCCTGCGTCGTCTGCCGTGCAGAAAGGGTTGTGGAAGACGCGATGAACGCATATCGCGTGGTCTCGCTGTTGATCTCCAGAATCCTGCCAAAGGCAGTGATGTAGAAGCGCAGCGGGTGCGACAGGTCTGAGGACAGATGAGTTAGGGCATATAGGGAGCGTAGTACGGTAGGGAGTCATCAAGGACAGGCACCAGTACGGTGAAGGAACCGCCCGCGTGAGTGACGGTCATTGGCACTACTGACCCTGCATCAGCGCCGGCTCGCTCAAAGATAAGCGGACCCGCACTCTCGAGACGAACCGAGTTCCTGCCGCGGACTAACATCCTTTCGGCTTCTCCCGCCACGGTGATCTCGAGCATAAGGTCCTTATTACCATCGTTGATGATGGTGCCCAGAACACGCCCAGGCTCCTCGGCGGACTCGCCAACAATCAGAATGTTCTGCAATCGGACGTTTCCGCTTGATTCGTGCACTCCGTTACTGGAGGAGTCTTTCATCCCTGTACCAATTGGGTTCGTGAACGAGCACCCACACAACGTCATTCCGAGCACTACAACACCGCCGATCGTTACAGCAGACTTAGCTCTTGTTCTCACCTGGGCTTGGAAGGCTCCTACACGCCGCGCTACGACCAAGGCATGATTGTGAGCTCGATTCCAAGGGCCAGGTAAAGGTGAACGCGGGTGCTGGGCCCTTGAGGTGGCGGCGGTCCATGTGCGGTCAGAACTGTTCACGCGAGCCTACTTCCAGTCAATTACTGCACCCGCTGGAGGTCTATCCCAGCCGCAGCATGCAGTCCTGTCCGCCGAAGAGTGCAGGGACTCTCGTTGCGACAACGAACTGGATATGGGGATGCTTCCCTCCATTACAATAAGTAAAGCAAACTTCACCTATTGTGGCTAGGGCCGCCGGCCAAGCTCACTCCAGGCCGTGGCCGTGGCAGTGCAGGTGCTGCGTTTCGCCTGTCTACTGTTCGTGCGTCGGACCCTGTGTTCTGAGTCGCTCCCAGCAGTACGGACGGCGACGGATCAGGCAGCGTACTGACATGAAGGTATCGTCCAGCTCGACCTTCTTAAAGGGGCTTCGTACTCGACTGCGGACCCGACGGACGTGTCGGACCCGGCGGTGATGTGTCCCTTTGTTCTGGTGGAGGCGGTGGTGTTCCTACGATGCCGCCGGCGACCATGATGACGAAACCGGCGACACCTATAGCTGGGGCGGACAGTGCTATGGAGGTGATCACGGTGAGCATCCCTACGACGATCATGATGAACGCTGCTTTGCGACGTCGTGGGGGGTGCGGGAAATTTGGGTGTTGCAGGCGCGGGGCGCGCTCAGAATCCTCGATCGCGAAACGCAGTTCGAGCTCCTCGAACCGGGAGCGTTCTTCGTCCGATAGTGCCATGACAGATTTCTCCTTACAGGTGTATTGGACCGGTCGTTGTTGGCCTCAGCATCGAGTTGGGTGAGAAGTCGACCGGTGTTGGCGGCACGAGCGGTCACTTGGTTGCCGATCGGCTGCCTTCGGCGGTTTCCGTGATCGTTTACGGCTTCGTGACATGCACGGCCAGACCTTGTGCCGGTGAGAGTTCTAGGGTGGTCCGGCCGAGCACAGCGCGGGAAGCGTGCTCGGGGAAGCTCCGGCGGGGCAGGGGTCGAAGGTGAAGATGACCAGGGAACCGAGTGCGATGATGACCGCGGTGCAGGTGTAGAGCACGGCTTTGAGCATCATGCGTGTCCGGGCGGTGTCGGTGTAGTCGTTGATGATGACGCGAAGCCCGTTGGTGCCGTGGAGCATGGCCAGCCAGAGCATGATCAGGTCGAACCATTGCCAGAAGGGGTGTGCCCATTTGCCGGCGACGAAGGCGAAGTCGATTTGGTTGATCCCGTCGCCGAGCACGAGGTTCACGAAGAGGTGCACGAAGATCAGCACGACCAGGAGGGCGCCGGACCAGCGCATGAAAAGCCATGCGATCAGCTCGAAGTTGCTTCCTGTCATCGATCGGCTGCGGGGTGCCCTGATGGGGGCCCTTGTGCCGTCGTTTCGGGGCGTGCTCATGAGGGGAGCCCCAGACCGCACACACCGAGTTCCTGCAGCATGGCCTCGACGAGTTGCCCGGCAGGGTTGCTGGCGTCGATGGTGATGAAGGACGGAAATTCTACGAGCTCCCGGTAGGCCTCGTCGAAGGCGTGGAGGTGCTCGAGGGTCTCGGTGTCCGCGGCCCGCCGTCGGATCCTGCTGTAGGCGATGTCGGGTGGCACGTCGAAGTAGAAGACGATGTCGGGGGTAGGCAGGGCCTTGGACAGGAAGGGCAGGAACCAGCCTGATTTCAGGCCCCTCGCTTGCCTCAATGCCGCCTGGCAGTACAGGTATCGGTCCATGATGACGACCCTGCTACCTGGCCGGGCGCGCAGGTGAGAGATGAGCACGTTAATGCAGCGGATACTCGTCTCGACAGTATCGAGCAGGCGCACCGGGGGCTTGATTTTCCGCCTACCACACCAGGCCGTGATGCTCCGCCGCCCAGAACTGTTCTTGGTGAAGACCGCAGGATACTCGGCCGCGCTAAGCTGCTGCGCGAGCATCTGCCCGGCCGTCGTCTTGCCCGCCCCGTCGATTCCGGTCAGAACGATGATCATGGTCCGCCACCGCCGCGCGGGTAGCGGAAGAGCGTAGGGACGGTAGAAACCAAAGCATTGATGCGCTGTTCCATGACCTGCAATGCGGCGTCCGCAGCGGTGTCAACAGTCTCGTCGATGCTCTCAGCGTTGCCCTGGCCTGCTTCACCCAGCCCTGATTCTCGTTCTGGTGATCGGTGATCAGACTGGAACAGGCGGCCCCCGTCGATCATGGCCTCTTTCCAATCCTCGTGTCCGCCGCTTCCTGCCCCTCGGAGACAAGGATCTCCCGACGATGCATGGCATTGCGGTGAGGTCGGGCCAGGACACCGGCCGGCAGTGACCTGATGCTGGTGGGGGTACGGGTGGGCGCTCTCACGTTCTGTCCTTCCGTGTCGTTGTAGCGGTTGATCCGAAGATCGATAGGAGTGCGTCGACTTCCTGATGAGCGATCGCTGGGTGGCGAAAGTGCTGGTGCGCGTTGATGACATAGCGTGTGCGCCGTCCTTCCTTGATGCGCTGCAGGTATCCCGTGTCCTCCAGGTCCTTCAGGATGTGCAAGGTGGCCCTGCCGGTGATCCCGACCCGTGCGGCTATGTCATCGACCAGGGCGCTCGGGTCCCCAGCGACCACGATGAGGACATGCCCGTGGTTCGTCAGGAAAGTCCACGAATGGGCGTGGGCACCTCGTTGCTCTGGTGGCGTCATTAACGGTTGCTCTTCTGCTGGTGTCGGCCTCGCGCGCGCCAGAGGTACTGCGCCGCTTCTGATCTCAGAGCTATTCGTCACTGTCCTCGTCCTGCCCGTCGTCTTGTCCGTCGTCTTGTCC
The DNA here is from genome assembly GCF_000468215.1 of Arthrobacter sp. CAL618. NCBI lineage: Bacteria > Bacillati > Actinomycetota > Actinomycetes > Micrococcales > Micrococcaceae > Arthrobacter > Arthrobacter sp. CAL618. The sequence goes on from NZ_ASZW01000053.1 coordinate 13,421, forward strand.
GTCGGGGCTGCCGTCTTGGTTTTCGGCGTCTTCCTGCTCCTCGACTCCCGGTCCTTGCGGCACTTGCGTGTCGTCGCATCCGGTGATCAGCAACGCCCCTGTAAGGAGGAGCCCGGACCCGAGGAGGGCTGTTCTGCGGTGTTTCATGAGGAGTTTCCTTCTGGTCGTAGCCCGGGGTCCTAATAGCGTGTATCGGCTGGCGATTGAGTGAAGATCGCCAGGAGCGCACCGATCTCCTTGTGCGAGGTCGCCGGGTGGCGGAAGTGCTTGTGTGGGTCGATGGTGTAGCGGGTGCGCCGTCCCTCCCGCATCCGGTACAGGTACCCGGTGTCCTCCAGATCCTTCAGGATCTGCAGTGTCTTGCGTGGGCTGATGCCGACCGTGGCGGCGATGTTCTCGACCAGGGGGTGCGGGTCCGTCGCGACGACCAGCAACACATGCCCGTGCTGGGTGAGAAACGTCCACGGGTGTCGTCGGGCGGTGCGGCGGCTGGTGTACAGGTCGACTGGTGTGGTGGGTCGATTGGTGGGCGCTGATGGCATTGTGATTCCTTTCCTGGACAGGTTTTGTTACGAGTGAGGGATGACGACAGCTCGGTGGCTAGTGGCGCGGTGCGTCGAAGTGGTCACCGCTGGAGGAGCGACCCGGTGTGCTTTGATCACCGCTGTGTGCGGCATCGTCCACCGGATCCTGATCAGCGTCAGGTGCCGGCGCAGCATCGACTGATGCGGCACGCGAGGCGCCAGGTGATGGGGCCTTGGCTGTGGTTTCCCGGCGGGTTCGCTTCCACAGGGGCTCGAGTTCTGCCAGTTCCTCGGGTTCCGCGGTGCGGAAGGGCGCTTCGGCGGGCGCAGGTGGTTCATGGCGTCCCTGGCCGCGGGTCTTGATGAGGCTGGCCGCGATGGAGACGGTGAGGATGGTGGTGATGACGGCGAGGGAGATCGTGGTGGGGATGTAGTAGAGGTCGATCTTCAGGGCCATCTTGATGCCCACCCAGATCAGGACGATCGCGAGTCCGATCTTGAGGTACACGAAGCGGTGGATGAGGTCGGCCAGGAGGAAGTACATGGCGCGCAGACCCAGGATCGCGAAGGCGTTGGCGGTGAAGACGAGGAACACCTCGTCGGTGACGGCGAAGATCGCAGGAATGGAGTCCACGGCGAAAACGATGTCGGTGACTTCGACCAGGACCAGGACCGCTAGAAGCGGGGTGGCGAGCAGGATCCCGTTCTTGCGGATGAGGAACCGCTGGCCATGGAAGGCATCGGTCATGGGCACGTAGCGGCGGAAGAGTTTCAGGGCACGGGATTTTGAGGGGTCGATGTGTTCGTTACGCTGGATGAGCATCCGGTACCCGGTGAAGAGCAGGAACGCGGCGAACAGGTAGAGGACCCAGCCGGCGCTGGCGATGATCGCGGATCCGGCGGCGATGAAGATCGCCCGGAAGACCAGGGCGCCGAGGACCCCGAAGAACAGGACCCGGTGCTGGTACTCGCGGGGGACGGCGAAGAACGTAAAGATGATGGCCCAGACGAAGACGTTGTCCACGGCCAGGGACTTCTCGATGAGGTAGCCGGCGAAGTACTGCTGACCGAACTCGGCCCCCCAGAACCGCCACACGATGGCGCCGAACGCGACGCCGAAGAACACCCAAACAGCCGACCAGGCCGCGGCCTCACGGACGCTGATCACATGGGCTTTACGGTGGGCAACGAGATCGACGACGAGCATAATCAGGATGAAGCCGATGACGGCGAACCAGACCCACAACGGGACGTCCATGAATAAGCACCTTCCAGTTAGTTGTTGAACCAACTGGAGGTCTCTCCCGGCCGAGCGGAATCGGCCCTGTCCGCCGGAGGATGCTGGGATCCTCGTAGTGACGACGAACGGACAGGGGATACTCCCCTCCATGTACTGACAAGTGAAGCACAGTTCACCCATTATGGGAAGGGTTCTATCGACGACGTTCGCGTCCTGCTGTGCCGACTGCCTTGACGACGCTGGAGAGGAACCGCTCTTCGCCACGCTCTCTTACTGGAGGACTCAGATGAACCACTCGCCCTGGCGACCACCGGGAGCATGCTGCAACTGGCCGGAGGTGGGCGGTCGATCCGATGCGATGCTGCGGTTGGACCTGGACCTGGACCTGGACCTGGGCCTAGAGCAACAGAACTGCTGAAAGACTAATTGCTGAGAGACGAAGCATTCCTAGGCACACTGAATGGTCAATGTTAGCTTGATGGCCCCGGACGATTTAGGTTCGCTCTTATCAGGAGTGCCATGACCCGTGCAGCCCGCTCAAACTCAGACATCAGTCCGGCTGACGTGAGCGATGTGAGCCCTCATAGCTTCCGTCGACTGCGACGCATCAACGTCGTAGCCGGCTCGCTGCACCTCCTGCAGGCCGTGATCTTCACGATCATCCTGGCGATGCTCGACAACCAGGTCACGTTTCCCGTCACCGCGGACTACCTGGCAGGACCGCCCGGATTCCCGCTCCCGCCCGAGCGCGTGGAACTCTTCGCGGTCAACGTGGGCGCCGGCGTCGTGGTGTTCGTGGCACTGTCCGCCCTCTTCCACTTCGCGGTTGCCTCACCGGCATTCTTTCCGCGCTACGAAGCCGGCCTGAGGGTCCAACACAACTACTTCCGCTGGGTCGAGTACTCGCTAAGCTCGTCCGTGATGATCTGGCTCATCGCGCAAACCACCGGAATCACCGACATCGCAGCCCTCATCTGCCTGTTCGCCGTCAATGCGGCGATGATCGGCTTCGGCGCCCTTCAAGAGAAGTATGAGAGGCCCGGTAGCGGCAATTTCTTACCCTTCATCCTCGGATCACTGGCGGGGATCGTGCCCTGGATCGCCATTTTGATCTACTTCCTGTCCATCGGATCTACGAGCGCGGCGGAACCGCCCGCCTTCGTCTACGGGATCATCATCTCGCTGTTCCTGTTCTTCAACATTTTCGCCATCAACCAGCTGCTCCAGTACCGGCAGGTCGGTCCCTGGCGTGACTACCTGTACGGCGAACGCGCGTACATAATCCTCAGCCTCATCGCCAAGACCGCCCTAGCCTGGCAGGTGTTCTCCGGCGCGATCATCCCTGCCCTGACTAACTGAGCGGCACACCGGCGCTGGTGGGCCACCGAACGCTGCAAGAACCACGCCACTTATCGCTGCGATCCACATTTATCGTCGGGGGAGTGGCGAAAAAGTGTCGCGGTGAGGGACCGGCTTACGGACATGTCTCGTCACCCTAAGGAGGCTTCAAAACCCGGTTCGGATGCGTCCGGCCTTGTGGGAACGTGGATCCGGAGCGTATTGTTTATCGATAACACATCGAAAAACGATATGAGGGAGACCATGAGTTCTACTACAGCACCAGCGCGAATAGGACGAAGGACGACGAGACTGTCCGTGGTTATTGTCTGGATTGTCGCGATCCTCGCTGCGATCGGTAGCGCGCTCGAAGTGTTCAGCGTGATCGGCGGACGCGTGCTCCTTGCCTTCGGCGGAGCTGAGCCACGGCTGCCCTTAACCGCAATGCCCCAAATTGTCGAAGCAACGCTTCGTGAAGGAACGACCGGGTACCTCGTCGATGCCCCCTTCTGGTTGCGGGTCCTCGGCGCGACACCAGCAATGCTCTACATTCTTATTGCCCTCGTGGCGGCACTCCTCATCACTCGGGTCCTCCGAGGAATCGCCGCCAGCCAGCCATTCTCAAGTAAGGTACGACGCAGCCTGACAGTTCTCAGCCTCGTCTTCATCATCGGAGGCGTCCTCTACGGTGTTCTCGATACTATTGCCGGCCGAACCATTTTCGAGGTCTCCAGTATCTTCGGACAAGGCGACCAATTTCCGCTCGGAGCCGACTACGCTGGACTCGCTGTAGACCTGCCTCGCTGGCCGTTCTTTATGATCATCACCGGTGTCGTCAGCCTCGCCCTTTCCGCCGCTTTCAAAGCAGGTGCCAGGCTCGAGGAAGAGGCAGACGGCGTTGTCTGATCAACCAGGGCTGACAGCATCAGAAGGCGAACGCACGCGCGAGGAGCCGACGAAGCACCGCATCGAGTGCCACCTCGATTGTGTCCTGGCCCAGCGTGGGATGACGCTGACGGAGCTTTCCCGCCAAACCGGTATCACCATGGCGAACCTGTCGATCCTCAAAACCAACAAAGCCAAAGCCATTCGCTTCACCACACTGACCGCGATCTGCGACGTCCTGGACACCACCCCTGCGCAACTCTTCACCATCCGCCCCGGTTAAGAGACAACTCCGTTCCTCGATACGAAAGAGAGTGCAATAGCGGGACTGCCAGCAGTTCGATCTGGGACGCCCATTCCAAGCGCGGCATCTTGGACGCGCACGAGATCATCGAGTCCGAGAAGGCATTCAATGGGGGAGACCGGAAGCGGCCCTGAGATGAGTTATGGACAGAACGGCCAGAGAACGTCCGGACTGAACCCAGGTGTTGTACGAATTGAGCAGGCGTGGAACTGCCGGGCAAGTCCGACCAAAGATTAGTTAGCGCACCCGCCTATGCAGACCCCCGTATGAGTTGCAGAACCCAGTGTTGCGGTTAGGGATCCCTGACTTGGAATGATTTAGTGCATGCTGGTGGGATGCAACCGGACCGGCACAAGTGGAGAAATACACTCGCGGAGGTCATCTCGCTGATCAACGACTTGGATCCGTACGGCCTCGAGCCTGGCACTGCAGCTGGCGCACCGCAGGACGAGTACGAAACCGAGGCTAGCCCCATAGCCAGCTTGCTGCTCAACAACGGATCGGTCAGCAGGAACCAAATGGATGCAATCTGGCAGGAATGGTTCCACGAATCACTCAGCCAAGTCATCGGTGATGCGGAAGCGGAACGCTTCTGCGTCAGCCTCAACTCACTGAACGACTCAACCTAGCGTTCATTGCCGCGCATGGGTTGCAAGCTCCGTTGTCGCGGTGGGGGATCCCTTTTCGGACGCCCAAACCATGCGTTCCGAATATCCTCGACCGCGTAGTACGCGTGTTCGGCGAACTGAGCGGTCCTGCATAATGGCTTGCATGACGAATTCCGTACCGGTAAGGAAGGCGCTCCCAGCGGACGCACCCGAGTTGGTGAGACTGCGGCACGCGATGTTCCGTGCAATGGCAGAAGCTGGCGCCGCCGGCCGCGCACAAGACGTCGATGACACCTCGTGGTACCCAGCTGCGCAGGAGGCAATCGCTTCGCGTATCGCCCAGGGCACGTTTGCCGCCTTCGTCATCGATGAGAAGCCCGAAATCAACGACAACGACCGGAACAACCGACTGTCGGCCTGTGCGGTGGTGACGCTCGAAGATCGGTTGCCCGGGCCGGGGTTCCCACGAGGCGCCAGTGGGTCGATGTCCTCTGTTTTCGTGGCACCAGAGCAGCGCGGACGCGGACTGGCCCGTGCAGTGGTTGCGGCCGGATTGCCATGGCTGGACGAGATGAATGCCGAGGTCGTGGATCTCCACGCAACACCTGATGCTGCGCATCTCTACCGTTCCTTGGGATTCTCAGAGGCACGATCACTCGCTCTGCGCCGCCTAAACAAGCTTTAACAACAGCAGGTACTGAGGGCCCCTGCAAAGCCCCGTTGGGGGTCCTTCAGGTGAGTTGAGGAATCTCCCTCTGAGACCCAGTTTGCGGACCGGAAGGAGTCGTCGTGGTCCGACTCATTCGCTGGTTGCTCACCTTGAGCATCCGATACAGCTACCTGTTCGGTCGAGCCTTCCTCCGGTTGCCTTTGCTGCTGTTACCCATCCCACCGCGGGTGCGGAACCAGGTCGCCGGCGCTCTGGCGATCGCACTCTGGTTCTTCCTGCTGCTCGTCCCAGTTGCCGTCTCCGACAGCCCCTGGTGGGCCGAGTGGCTGGTCATAGGTGCAGCTGCACTGGTCATCGTCGGCGTGGTGCGGATGGAAGGTCGCCGGCTGATCGTGCGCCGACCGGCGCGGGTCCGATGACGACTTGGCGAAGGTAACCGGCGATGAGGCAGCGCAGGGGAGAGGCTGACCGGTTCTGGGAGAAAGTCATCAAGGGCCCGCGCCCGACTGACTGCTGGATCTGGACCGGCGCCGTGGCTGATGACGGATACGGGAGATTCTGGGTTACCCGCGACGGCGGACAGCGGGCCCTGCGGCCGCAACGCTTCGCCTATGAACATCTCACCGGGGAAATACTGCATTCCGGGATCGTGCTCATGCACGCCTGCGACGTACCCCTGTGCGTCCACGTCACGACCGGCAGGGACTCTCATCTGGTGCCCGGCACCCAGGCACTGAACATGCTCGACCGCTCCCAGAAAGGACGGCACGCTAACGCGTCCTCTTTCCGGTGGCGGGGCATCGGCCGCACCGAGTTCCACGGGCAGTCCGTTGAGCTGCGTACAGCACTCCTCGAGCACGGCTGGAACGAGCCGATCATCCGGCCCCTTCTCACCGGCCTCGACCCTGAAGCGCCAACACTCTTCTAACAATGCGAGGGCACCGCAGCCATCGGCGTGTCAGGGCCATGTTCTACGCTGTGTAGTGGAGTCCTATTCTGGGTGTCCGTCGTACCCGACCTACCGTCGTTGGAGCATCATGTCTGTGAGCTCGATCCCGCGCCCCGCCGAGTTGGCTCACCGCGTCCGCAGCGCGTTTCGTGCCCGGGTCTCCGGTGACCCCACCGGGGCGCCGGACTGGGTGCGCGACATCGCCCTGGTCGGAGAGGGACCTGGCTTGTTCGAACCCGACGGCGTCGTTTGGCAGGTCCACGGTGGCCTTTCCACATTGGTCGGCGGTGTCGCGGCCCTCCTCGGACAGGGCGCACACCCGCTGGCGATGGCCGGGGTCGCACGGCACTCCTCCTACCGCAGTGACCCCTGGGCACGCCTCGCCGGGACAGCGCGCTGGCTCACCATCACCACCTTCGGCTCCGAGGAACTCGCCGAGCGGGACTCGGCACGGGTCCGCCGCATGCACGGGCGGGTCCGCGGCACCACCGACGACGGCCGCGCCTACTCCGCCTCCGATCCCGCGCTACTGCGCTGGGTGCACTTGGCCTTCACCGACGCCTTCCTCGGGGCCCACGAGGCCGTTGGCCATGACCTTGCCCCGCGGTTCGGCCGCAACTGGGCCGACACCTACGTCGCCGACTGGTCCCGCAGTGCGCGGAACCTCGGAGCCAACGATCTCCCGGTCAACCGCCGAGAACTTGACGAGGCCCTGCGCGCGCTGGAACCCGACCTCGAACCCGTCCCCGCCGAACTCCTCACCTTCCTCTCCGCACCGGACGGGCTGAACCGAGCCGAACGGATCTTCTACCGCGGCATCGCAAGCGCCGGCGCGCTGGTCATCTCCCCGTCCGTGGCTCCCCTTGCCGGGGTGCCCGGCCGCGGCGACCGATCGCTCGCAAATCGCCTCAGGTTGCAGCGCACCCGCTTGCAGTTGCGGACCTTTCAGCTGGCCCTCGGGCCGCATAGCCCCTCCGTGGATGCAGCGCGCTACCGGATCGGCCTCGCCGGCCGACCGGACTGGCTCCACTAATCCTCAGCCGCGCCGACGTTCAAGGCGCAGTCTGTCGAGCTGCGCACAGCCCTCCTCGAGCACGGATGAAACGAGCCGATCATCCGCCCCTTACTCACCGGCATCGAGCCCACGGCTCCCACGCTGTTCGGATCTTTCGGTTTCGCGCAGCGACAAGGTCGAAAAGCCTGTATCAAGAATCAAGAAACGCCTATCCTCATCGGAGCTGTGCCACGTCCAACCCAAATACCCGAGCGCATCCTCAAACCGTTTCTGGTTCTGTGGGTCAACTTCGTTGACCACCATCATGACTCCTGACCCGTCGGCGAGTGAGATTCTGCCGACGATCCCTACGCCATCAAAAAAGGTTGCATCCGGCGGCCCATCTGAAATAAGGACTTCGAACTAGAGGGCCGAGCCTTCATGAGCTGGAGCCCACCAGGAGATTGCTCCACTCGAAGATTCCGGTTCTCTCTCCTGCGCTGCGCGTAGGTTCCTCGTCGGGTCCACGATAGAAACTGCTCGCCGCCAGTTTCCGCCGGTGAAGTCAGGTGGAGAGAGCTGCGCCAGCAGACGGTTTCCAGTGTGCCCTTGTTGTTCCCACCACTCGCGCGTGTAGGCAAGCCTCCAATGACCAGATTGATGCAGAGATAACTTGATCTGATTCATCCCTGAACGGCTTCCGATGTACAGGTCCCGTGTGCGACGCGAACTCTGCACCTTCCAGCTAGCGGAGCGGAGGCCCTCAGGATCGCCAACGGCAAAGCGCAACTCACCACCAGGTCCGACATTCGTTTCTGGTGGTAGCGCAGCGAATTCCGTCATCTGAGGACGATATCCGGTTGGGCTGCTCTTCGATACCCCAACCTGCGCTGGTTTCCGCTGGCTCACTGAGGCTCCGGTGCCGCGCACCAGGTACGCACGCACCGGCCGCGCTGCACGCCGACACGACCAGTGCTGCCCGCTGGAGCGTTACCCGCTAGGCGGCCTTCGTCTCGGCGGCAACCTGCTCCGCGACATCGTCCGCTGTTGCCGCCAGCGTCGGCTCGGTCCGCGCTTCTCCGGACGACGAGCTGGTGCCGGCACCGTCCAGGGCCCGCTTCATCTTGGCGGTACTGAGCCCGAGCCGGGCGGCGACCGCCGCGCGACTCTCGCCGGTGTCGAGCATCTGCTGCACCTTCGCGCCAGCTTCCTTCGCGGCCGCTTCCGCGTCCCGCTCGGCCTTCGCCAGGATCGCGTCAGCGCGCTCCCGTGCCTCGGCGCGGATTTGCTCTGCCTGCTGCTCCTGCTCGAAGAACTCCGCTGCTAGGTCGATCAACCGCTCGTGCCGCTCGGTCAATTCCTGAGCTTTCGCCCTCGCCTTTTCCCGTGCCGCTACCTGCTGCGCTGACTTCCTCGGTGCTGCCATGATGACTCATCCCCTTAACTCATCCTGCGTTCAAGACCTGTACCTGATACTGCGGCGGCCACGACCTGCGATCCGACGCACTTTCCCTGCCAAGCCTAACGGTTAGCGACCGCCCACCACGGAGCGATCCCGACCGATCACCAACCATGCCCGACGTCACCGCCGGCACCATGGAATACCCATGCGGACCTCGCTGACGCTCGGACTGGACCTAACCGACGTTGACCACACGTGGACAGCTCCGAGATAACCCAACGTCTCTATGCTGCCCACCCGGTGGATAACGTCCGTTTGCGGTTCCACACAATCGAACGCACGGTGGATAACGAAAAACCGTGTTACCCACCGCCCATTCTCATGTGCACAACCGCATCGAGATTCGATGGACCAATCGTACTTGTTTCCACGGCGCTCATCTGGGTTTCCTCCTCCGTCGTCACCATACGATTTCGCACCCTCCAACAGGCACAATCTGTCACACCTCTTGCATCTCGATAAATGAGGTCAACCCTGCCCGGCGTGCCGCCTCAAGTGGGGTGGGGGAGTGGGTGAGGATGGTGGAGTGATGACCGTCCATAAGCTCAGTGCCGGGGACGGCTACGCCTACTACACCTCCGAGGTCGCCAGCGCCGACGAGCTGCGAGCCGGGGGCCGCGAGCTGGGGGACTACTACACCGTCGAGGGCATGCCTCCGGGCCAGTGGGTCGGACACTCCGAGCAACTGTTGGGGGTCTCCGGTGAGGTTACTGAAGCGCAGATGAAAGCCCTGTTTGGCGAGGGCCTTCACCCCGAGGCGGCGAGTATCCCCGCCGCCGGCGGCAGCGCGAACGATATAAAGCTGGGCCAAAAGTACCACCAGTACGGGACGGCGGACACGACGATGACGCGCCGGATCGACGAGGAAGTGGCCCGCTTCCGGCGCACCAGCGGACCCGCGTGGAACGGCCCGGAGAACGCCGACAAGGCGCTGCCGACAGAGGTCATGCACGAGATCCGCTCCCGTGTCGGTGGAGAGTTGTTCCGTGACTCCCACGGTCGGAACGCCCGCAGCAACGAAGAACTGGCCCGGTACGTGACCGCGCAAACCACCCCGTCGAAGCAGACCGTCGCAGGGTATGACCTGGTGTTCTCGCCCGCCAAATCGGTGTCCCTGCTATGGGCGCTCGGCGGCGACGAAGCACGCAAAGCAGTCGAGGCTGCGCACAATGAAGCAATCAAAGAGACGATCACCTTCCTCGAGAACAACGCCACCTATACGCGCCGCGGGAAGAACGGTGTCCGCCAGATCGACGTCGACGGCGGCCTGGTCGCTACCCAGTTCCGGCACTACGACTCCCGCGCCGGGGATCCGCAGCTGCACGACCACGTCGTCATCGCGAACAAAGTCATGGGCGTCGACGGGAAGTGGTCCTCCCTTGATGGGCGCACCCTCTACAAGATGGGCGTCGCCGCGTCCGAGACGTACAACGCGAAGGTCATCGAGAAGGTCTGCGCATCCCTCGGCGTCAGCACCGTCGCCCGATCCACCGGTAGTGGAGAGCCCGTTTACGAGGTCGCCGGCATCGACCTCGACAGCATCCACCGAGCCTCCTCGAGGCGCACAAACATCGCCGGAGCGATCAACCGGCTCGAAACCGAGTTCACTTCACGGCACGGCTACGCACCGTCCGATAAGCAAAAGATCGCCCTGGCGCAGCAAGCTACGCTGGAGACCCGACCGGAGAAAAAGAGCGCCCGCCGCCTCTCCGAGCTGGTCGACGAATGGCAGCACGACTACAGCACCGGGCTCGACGGTGGGATGGGGATGCCGGTCGGGCCGGCCCTCCTCGAGCACGTTCGCAGTGCCGGCCCCGGCGTGCCCGCTGGGCCGAGTGTTGCTGAGCTCAACGTGCACGAGCACGCCCGTCAGATCGTGCACGAGCTGTCCGCCAAGCGCGCTTCATGGGGCCGGAACCACGTCATCGCCCAGACCCGCCGACACCTCAAAGAAGCCTTCCCCGGGCAGACCATCACCGACGAGACCGTGGAGAAGGTCACCCGCTCCGTCACCGGCACACACAGCCTCCAGGTCACACCGGAAGCCATCACCCCAAGCCTGCGCGAGTTCCATCGCGCCGACGGAACGAGCCAGTTCCAACAGGCAGACAGCGCCCTGTTCACCTCCCACGAAGTTCTGAACGCCGAGCACAGGATCCTCGCGGCCGGACAAAAAACCGTCATCCCGGCCGTGTCCATGGAACGCTTCGACGCAGTCCTGGCGAAGCACACCGAAGCTGCGGCCAAGAGCGGGAGGCCGGTCTTGTCGATAGGACAGATCGACCTGGCGCGCGCGTTCGCCACCGACGAGAAGCTGCTGACCCTCGGCATCGGACCGGCAGGAA
>NZ_ASZW01000053.1:24744-47159 GCF_000468215.1 Arthrobacter sp. CAL618
GAGCCTGTCCCTGGCCGCCGACACCGTCCGCGACACCGGAAGACGGGTCATCGGACTCGCCCCCACCGCCGCCGCAGCGGCAGTCATGAGGGGGGACCTCGGAGCCGAAGCAACGACCATCGACGCGTTCCTGGCCACCCACCGCAACCAACAACAGAACCAGCAGGACAACGGCGCTGCCGCACGTTCGGGCTTCATGAACCCCGCCTTCATGCTCGGGGCCGGGGATGTGATCATCGTCGATGAAGCCGGCATGGTCACCACCCCGAAGCTCGCCGCCGTCGTCGCCGTCGCCGCACGCAATGGTGCTGTGGTCCGGGCCATCGGAGATGACCGGCAGCTCGGTGCGATCGGCTCCGGCGGGGCGCTGCGCCTGCTTAACAACGAGGTCGGAGCGGTCCGCCTCGAGGAAGTCCACCGCTTCCGCACGGAAGGCGAATCGGAGGCATCCCTGGCGCTGCGCGAACCTCCCACCACCGGTGCGGACACCCCGTTCCACTGGTACCTCGAGAACAAGCGTGTCACCGCCGGCACCACCGAAGCCATGACCCAAGACGCCCTCGTCGCGTGGATGGCCGACACCCAGGCCGGCAAGACCTCGCTGCTGATCGCCACCGACAACGCCACCGTCACCGACCTCAACGCCCGCGCCCAGGCTGCCCGCATCGCCACCGGCGACCTCACCGACGGCATCGGCCCGATTACCGAGACAACACCGTCCGTCGTGCTCCGCGACGGATTGCGCGCCTATGCCGGCGACACCGTCGTCACCCGCAAGAACGACCGCACCCTGCAGGTCAACCAGGGCAAGGACTTCGTCAAGAACAACGACGTCTGGACCATCGAAAAGGTCTCCACCGACCCCACTACCGATGTAGCTGCAGGACAGGAACGGCAGCGCATCACCCTCAGGCACGCAGGCCACCGAGGACGGATCACCGTCGACGCCGACTACCTCCACGAGCACGGCCAGCTCGGCTACGCCGCGACCGTGCACCGCGCCCAGGGCGCGACCGTGGACACCGCGCACGCCATCGTCGACGAGGCCACCGACCGCGCCGGTGCCTACGTCGCCGCCACCCGAGGACGCGAGACGAACCGGCTCTACGTCGGACTCGGCGACGACAACGACCAGGCCGTGACCCGCGACAGCGTCCTGTCCATGATCACCGCGAACTACGACCGCACACTGTCAGCGCACGAAGCAGTACGGATCGAGGCCGTCCGTACTGGCGACGTCGCGACCCTCGCCGGCGTCTACAACGAGGTCGAGAAAGCCGCGTGGGAAGCCAAGACCAGGACCATCGCCGCTTCAGTTCTGGGGCCGCGGACCGCCGCGCAGTTCACCTCGCACGAAGCATGGGGAGCGGTAGCAACGCACCTGCGCGCAGCAGAAGCACAGGGACTCGACCCCGCAGCACTGCTTGCCCAGGCCGAAGGCGTCACCCGTGACAGCACCGGGCGCGGGCAGCACGCCGACGACGGGCACCTGCGCGCAGCAGAAGCACAGGGACTCGACCCCGCAGCACTGCTTGCCCAGGCCGAAGGCGTCACCCGTGACAGCACCGGGCGCGGGCAGCACGCCGACGACGGGCACCTGCGCGGGTTCGACGGAGCACAGGACCCGGCAGCCGTCCTCGCCTACCGCCTCGAGCAGCGCATCGACGCCGCCCACAACCTCCTCGCCAACGCCGACCAGCGTCCCCTCGGCGCCGTGCCTGACGAGCACCTGACCCGCCTCGCACAGCAAGCCACGAAGTACGCAGCAGGAACCGAGCTGCCGCGCCGGGCACCCGGAGAAGGGCCGATGGACACGCAGTGGGCGGCTCGCCCGTTCGCACTCATGCGCACCGACGAGCTCACCGATGCCCTGTCCCGGATGCAGGCCATCGACCCGACCCAGACAGTCGACGCGTCCACCCGTCATGCCCAAAACAAGGCACAGTGGACGGTGCAGGCAATGACCGTCGAGCTGGAACGCCGCCAAAATCTTTCCCCGACGCAGGCCACCATCGAGCGCACCGCACGCGGGGAGGATCCCCGCTCCGCACACCAGGTCACCATCGGCGACGCCATCAGGAACGAGCAGCAACTCCGCTCCGTCGCACTGCCACAGGCCAGCACGGAGAGCATGCGGCCAGCGGCCGCCACGTCGGTCAGCGATGACCTCGCACCGTCTGTGCTCTTGCGCAATGAGTTGGTGCCGGTCTCCTACCGGACTGAGCTTGACCGGCTGCGGGCGCACCTCGGGCGGAGGCTCATGGTCCGGGGCGCGCAGCTCGCGGAAGAGAAGCCAGTCTGGACGAACGCGCTCGGGCCCGTCCCCGGGAAGGACGCGAAGGCAGCCGAGTGGCACCGCATCGCGGCCGAGACCGAGGCATACCGGAACCGGTACAACATCGGCACCCATGAGACTGCGTTGATTCCCCAGCAGTACCGGGATGATCCGACCGCGCAGCGCCTCATCGAACGCGCCACCGCCCTACACAAGCACAGCGAGCTCACTACCGTTGCACCGCGGACGGCCACGCAGATCCAGCAGGGGACGGACGAGGCCGCGATTACTGACCGCATGACGACCGAGCAGGCAGCAGCCCGCCGCGTCATCGACCGGATGCGAGCAGAACGCGCCGCAGCCAGCGACACCTTGCCGGCGCCGCAGCAGCGCGAGGCACGCATCGTGGACGCCTTACAGGCCGAATCAGCTCCGCAGCAGGGCGACGATATGTCGGCCGCGGTCGCCCGTGTGCTCACCAGGCACCGCGCACAGGCGGCGGCCGCTGCTGCAGATACGGCAATGCCGCAGACGCCCAAGATCGACGGTAATTCCGCCCGCGGCCCACAGGACCAGAACACGAAGCAGCCCCACGTGAATGAGACCAAGGATGCCACCCATTCCACCAACCGCAACTCAGGGTGGGGAAAGAAAGCCGAGGAAGCCGTTCAGCGGAAAAAAGCCGCCTCTGAGAAGCCCACAACGAAGTCTGCGCAAAAAGAAGCGGCATCCGCCGCCCGTAAGGCCGCGGAAGCCGCAGATCGAAGTAGAGGTAGATCGCTGTAGCTTCCGCAGCTCCACCTCGGCGCTTTGGAAGGACCAGTCAGAGCCTTTTCGGTGATCGGCGCGCCGCTAAAGTACTTTTTTGCCTTCGATTAGCTTTGCGTTGGCACTCCTAATTCGACCACCTGGAGGCCAGAGGCGGGCGTCGACCACGCCACGAGCAGTGAGCGCACGACGACGCTGCTCTCGGTAGCCTAAATGTTAACACCGTGTCGGATCCACTGCGATGCTGTTGAACAAAGGCAGGATGATCGGAAGCCCAGTAAAGGACGGAACCATGATTGATCCGCAAGCAAGCCAGCGACGTCTACCTCAGGGTAGTTCCCAGCCCCCGTTCTCTTCGGCGGTCAACTGATGCGCTGCTCGCGCATTGAATTTGAGGGGTATCGGCGGCTGGCTAGCGCGTCGACGAACATCGATGGTGACATCACAGCCTTTGTTGGTTTCAACGAGGCGGGCAAGACCACCCTCCTGTCGGGACTCGCCTGGTTCAGCGCGGGCGGTGCCTTACGCGTGACGGACAAGAACCGAACTCGTCCACCGCAGGGCGATACCTCAGAAGTTGTGCGTATCTTCTTTGAACTGAGTAAGGAGGACAAGCAGGCGATTATTGACATTCCATGTGAGACGCCGCCAACTTCGATTTCTCTGGCTCGGAAAGTCAACGATGAGCGCTCTTACACGCTGAGGCCGTGGCCGCAACGTCCTAGGATGCCGTTTACATTGGCGCTTGCTCGCCTGGAAAGGGCCATGGCTTCCCTGCCAATCAAACCCGACACGGACCTCGAACTGAAGAATGACGAAGAAGATGATGGCCCCTTTGAGTGGGCATCCACGCTTGCGTCGGCTTTGAAAGACCCCGATCGTGGTTGGGACAGTGCGGACTTCACGGCCCTGGCAGAGCTCCGTGATTGGCTACTTGTTGTCCCTGACCGACGCAAGACGCCTCGTGACGCCAAACTCGTAGCGTTGCTTGAGGCGGCCGGAAACCTTGCGAGGCGCGTCCACCCGACAGACGAGATTTGGGAGGTGCTGCGTCTTCGGATGCCTCAGTTCGTTCTTTTCAAGGATGAGCACCGAACCATTGAGTCGACCTATGAACTGACCCCACCGCAGCGAGCAATACCGCCTGCGGTCAACTCATTGCTGCACATCGCTGGTGTCGATCTCGACGTCCTGTGGACGCACATACAGAACGGTGACAGCACTAACCGCGCGACGCTCCTGGAGCGTGGGAACGAGCGACTGCAGAACCTGTTTTCGCAGGCGTGGAATCAGTCGGGGATCACTGTCCGACTCAACGTCGACGGCACACTGTTGGAGATTATGGTCCGCGAACTTTACGAAGGCGGAGACGTAACGAACATCGGCGAACGCAGCGACGGGCTACGAACCTTCGTTGCACTTGTCGCGTTCTTGGCCGCCGGTGAGTTTTCGGTACCGCCCATCCTTCTCATCGACGAGGCGGAGACGCACCTGCACTACGACGCTCAAGCCGACCTAGTCGGAGTGCTCCTGAAGAACATCAACGCCACACAGGTCTTCTACACCACGCACTCGCCAGGTTGTCTCCCGAGCGATCTAGGAACGGGCATCCGCGTCGTCGTTCGCGACCCGGAGCACGCAAACGCAAGCGTCATCAGGAACAACTTTTGGGAGGGGGAGGGCCCAGGGTTCTCTCCGCTCCTCTTCGCCATGGGCGCAAGCGCCGCTGCATTCTCAATGTGCCGCCAGGCGGTTCTGGCCGAGGGAGCATCGGACATGGTGCTCCTTCCCACCCTCATTCGTAAGGCGACCGGCCTCTCCGACCTCGACTATCAGATAGCCCAGGGGTTGGCCAACGCGCATGGATCCGGCATCAGAGTTGAAGAAGTCGCAGCTAAGGTTGTCTACCTCGTCGACGGAGACCAAGGCGGAGCGGACCATGTAGATCTACTCGTGGCTGCCGGTGTCGACCGGAAGCGAACCTGCTCGCTTCCTGAAGGCCACGCTGTGGAAGACCTCATCGAGCCCACCGCCTATCTCAAGGTCGTCAACGGATTCCTAGACATCATGGGTCAGAAGCTGAGATTCGGCGTCGACGACCTCGTACAGGGTGAGCCGATCGCTAAGACGTTCCAAGATTGGGCGAAGAAGAACCGAGTTCGGACGCCCAGCAAGGTGGAAGTCGCTTACGCACTGCTGCGGCACGACTCGTTACGCCTCACCGCCAGGGGAAAGCAATCACTCGTTTCGCTGCACCACAAGTTTACGAAGGCATTCGAGGCAAAGCCGTCGACATGAAGTCGAACGGTCTAGGGGCTAGGAACGCTGCGCGACGTCGGCGTCCCTGTTATTCGGCACGATGACCGCCGCGGAACAGCGCGCTCGGCCTACCCTTGTTGGACTCACTGCAGTGTTCGACCAAATCTCCGTAGGAGATGCAATGTAGGAGGCCACTTAGGCCCTTTCAAACCCTTGAATTGGCATACCGTTTGGGTTTACTCTTGGTCAACTTAAGTCGGCAGAGGATCAACTATCGGTCCTGCTACTAAGTAGTTGCGGGGTACCAAGGATGGATAGGGGAGGCTGTTCCTTTATGAGGAGCCCGACACCAAGGGCGACCAGGATGACAGCCAGATAGCCCAGCCTCCGACGTCGCACTGCCTGATGAATACGGCTCNGGCGCTGCAGGCGCTAAAAGATCGAGTACGTAGTGCCCGCCACACCGCCCAGCGGACCGTCAATACGCAGCTGATCGAGCTGTACTGGGGCATCGGTCGAGACGTCCTCGCGCGCCAGGAGCAGGACGGATGGGGGAGTAAGGTCATCGCGCGCCTGGCATCCGACCTTCGAGGTGAGTTCCCGGACATGACCGGTCTTTCGCCACGGAACCTGCAGTACATGACGACCTTCGCCAGGCAGTCGCCGGGGGAGTCAATTGCGCCACAACCTGTGGCGCGATTGCCATGGGGCCACATCCGCGCGATCCTTGACAAGAACCTCGGCTCTGACGCCCGCAACTGGTATGCCGCGGCGGCAGTGGAATACGGGTGGTCTAGGAACGTACTGATGAACATGATCATGAACAAGTCGATGGAGCGCACCGGGGCTGCGCCGTCGAACTTCAGCCGCCAGCTGGCAGCCGCTGATTCCGAGCCAGCCCAGCAGGTAGCGAAGGATCCGTATGCCTTCGAGTTCCATGAGCTTTGCGGCGAGGTGGCCGAGCGGAATCTGGAGCAAGCCCTCATGGACCGTATCTGCGACACCCTTCGGGAACTGGGTCCCGGGTTCGCGTTCGTCGGCCGGCAGGTACACCTCTAGGTCGAGGGCGACGACTTCTACATTGACCTGCTGTTCTTCCATGTCGAGCAGTTGCGCTACGTCGTCATCGAACTCAAGACCGGGAAGTTCCAGCCAGAATACGCCGGGAAGCTGAAGTTCTACGTCGCCCTGGTCGACGACAAGCTCCGCCGCGCAACCCACAACGACACCGTCAGGATCCTGATCTGCAGCAGCAAGAACGACCACACCGTCCGCTACGCTCTCGGCCGCTCCGAGTCACCGATGGCCGTGTCCACATACACGTACGAGAACCTGCCAGCCGCGGAACAACGCGCTCTGCCGGCAGCCGACGAACTCACCGCCGCCTTCGACCAGATTGCATCGGAGAGCGCTGAGTAGGAGGGGATTGCGCTTCTCTTCGAACCGCTGCCTGACATAACGTGGATTACCGGCGGTAAGCATTGTGAACGGCAATGAGGAGACTTCCGCGGAAACGGTATGGGGTTAAGTCATGACGTGTTCATATATGGCTTGTAGCCTCTCGGCATGACAGCAGCGACATCAGGGAGCCCAGCAGTTCCGGATCGTGGTCAACGACGTACACGACTATTCGTGGTACTTGGTGTGCTGCTTGTAGTGCTTTTGGGTGCCATTTTGTGGCAGCGTGCTAATCCTTTCGTCATCGAGACCTCCGTTGAGATCGATGCATCGCCCCGGGTGGTGTGGAGTGTGCTGACCGACTTCGGCGCCTACCCGGAGTGGAACCCCTCGATGGTGGGTATGACTGGTGAGCTGGAGGCCGGCCGCAGCCTCAAGTTTTCGACTGACGCAACCGAGGATGCACTGACCTTTGAACCAGTAGTGCGGGAGGTGCGACCGAACGAGCATCTCCGATGGGAGGGTAGCCTCCTGGTCACCGGCCTGTTCGATGGCGAGCACGTCTTCGAGCTCGAACCAATTGCCGATGGCGGCACGCGTCTGGTTCAGTCGGAGTACTTCCGCGGAGTTGCGGTTCCATTTCTCTCAGATTGGCTGGATAACAATACGCGCCCGGATTTCATCGCAATGAACGAAGCTCTCCGCGACCGCAGTCAATTGCTCGCCGACTGATGTTCCACTACCCGACTTGTGTTGGCTTACGCGTTGGAGGGGCTTCCAGACGCGAAGTAGCGCGCCCTGCCTATAGCCGACGAACCCACGGCGGCGTTCGATCAAGTTGGGCGAAGAGCACCGAATAGGAGGGGTTCTCACCCCTCCCGAAACCACTACCTGACATAATCACGGTTATCGGCTCTTTAAAACAGGCGGGGGAGNGGGGGGTGTTTCCCGCCGTCATTTCGTGGTGCTTTCTCCCCGAACTTCTTGAGTCAGAACTGCTCAGCTGGCGCCAGGTTTACGGCAGGGATGGCCCAGTCGTTACCGAGACAGCGACCTGGCTCAGCGGGTCCACGCCGGCACATCCTGGAGGGAGAGAGCCTGTTTCGGATCAGAACCATCTGCGGTGCCCGGAGGATCCGAAGTGAACGTCCAGGTGTGCAACGGGCAATCCGTAGCGTGAAGTGTAACGCAGGGTGCACAAACGGTGGCTGCTCGCGCCACGCGTGCCAATAATGGTGAGTTGCATCACTTACCGTGCGGTCATACAATCATTCAATTATGCGAGCGTAACCCGGCCTGCCTTCACGGAGTCTCCGGCGCCCGCGCCCTACCTTGGGGGCTATGGCAGATCAGGAAAGTAGGCATTATTGTCATACGGTATGGCAGGAGATTCCGGCATCTGGCGCTGATCCTTGTACGGCCAGCACGACGGCCGTATCGAATGCACTACTTCTACAATCAGCAACGCCCGGCGCAGCTTCGTCGTCAACACCATCAGAAACTTATACGGAGGACGACGGCCACCATTACCGACACCTCCCCCTGCCACCGCAAAAAAGGACCAAGCAATGAAGCTCATCCACGGCACAGAACCAAACGGCACCGCCGGCAAGACCGGTCCGGTTTCGGCGGCACGGTCAACAACTACCTCACTCCGAGATTAAATACTCCGCAGATCGAGACACTGGCGTCTTTACGAAAGGGCAAGCAATGGAATTGGCCGACCTGTTAGGTACGGAACTGGGCACCGAGAACGTCACGTCGTCGCGGACGGAGCTTGAACGGCAAGACTACTTTGATCGCTACCCGGTGGGAGACGCCGATGAGTTCGCTCCCCGCATCGCGGTGCGGCCCGGCAACCTTGATCAGATCCGCGCTGTGCTGCGCATCGCGCAGGAGGAGAACGTGCCCGTGTGGACGTTCTCGCGAGGCCGGAACAACGGGTACGGTGGCAGCGGACCGCGGGCGAAGGGGTCGATCACCCTGGACCTCAGCCGCATGAATAAGGTGCTGGACATCGACACCACCAGCGGCACGGCCCTTCTGGAACCGGGCGTCCGGTTTCGTGATCTGTACCCTGCACTGCGCGAGATCGATGCGCCCTTCTGGCCGTCCGTACCCGACCTCGACTGGGGCAGCGTCATCGGCAACGCTCTGGACCGAGGCATAGGCTACACGGCCCTCGGCGAGCACTTCGAGAACCTGTGCGGCCTGGAGGTCATGCTCCCCGATGGGGAGGTCGTCCGCACCGGGATGGGAGCGATGACGGGAAGCCGTAGCTGGAACATTTACCGCCCCGGCTTCGGGCCGGCCGTCGACGGCCTGTTCTCCCAGTCCAACCTCGGTATTGTCACTAAGGCGAACGTTTGGCTGATGCCCAAGCCCGAGCGTTGGGCCATCGTCGACATCGCCCTCGACAGCGACGAACAGCTGGCGCGGGTGACCGACGTGCTGCGGCCGCTGCGCTTCGACGGGACAATCGCCAGCACCATTTCCGCCGGCACCGCGGGAGGCGTGGCGGCCATGCTCGGTACTCGGGACCAGTGGGTTTCCGACGGTAGCCCGCTTCCGGCTGACTTCGAACAGCGCGTCATGTCCGCTTTCGGCGTCGCAGCCTGGAACATGCGCTTCTCCCTGTACGGCACGGCCATCATGCTTGCCGCTCGCATAGAACAGGTGAAGACCACGCTTGAGCGGCAGGTTCCTGGCGCCCGCGTAACCGTCATGGAATACGACGGGGACGCCCCGCTCGACGAGGTGCGCGAGGATCACCGCACACGCGCAGGCATCCCGGGCATGTACCTGGAGCAGATGGCTGGCTGGTCGGGCGGACGCGGTGGCCACATCGCGGTTTCACCCGTTGCCCCCTTCGCGGGCGAGGAGACAATGCGCTTAACCGGCATCGTCAAGCCGCGCTTCGAGGAGTACGGCTTCGACTGGCTCCCGTCATACCACAGCCGAGGGCGGCACATGCTCATGATCGGGCTCATCCTCTACAACCGTGACGACGCCGACCAGTCCCGCCGCGCCCGCGAGCTCTCCCGCGTGCTTATCCAGGACCTGGCGCGTGAGGGCTACGGCGAGTACCGCGCGCACGTGGCCTTGATGGACGAGGTCGCCGCGTCCTACGACTGGAACGAGCACGCGCTGAGCCGGTTTCACACCAGGCTCAAGGATGCGCTTGACCCGAACGGTATTCTCTCGCCCGGCAAGCAGGGAGTCTGGGCGACGGCCTCCATCGGGGTGATGGCGTGAGCGAGGTGCTTGTGGTAATCGTCCAGTTCTCGACCGTGGTGGGCCGCCGCGACGAGGCACTGGAGGTGCTGCGTCCAGTCATCGAGCAAATCCAGGCTGAAGAGGGCTGTCTACTGTACGCCCTGCACGAGGGGGACGAGGGCGACTTCACCTTTATCCAGAAATGGGCCTCCAAGTCCGACGCCGACCGGCACGGGCAGTCAAGTCCAGTGCAGCCGATCCTCGCTGAGAAGCTCGGCCCGCTGGTTCAGGGCCCGCCCGTGATCACGGAACTACAGCCGATCCCGGTGAGTTCGAAGGGTACGCTGTAGAACTTGACCGCCACCGCCACCGCCACTGGCGACCATCCAACTGACTGGGCGGCGTGGACGGGAACTCGTGCAGGTCGTGAATAGTCGGCTGCCTTGCGGCGGCGCAGGCAATGAATTGAAGTTAAAATTGTTGGCCTCCGACACTAAGTCCATGATCCCTAGCCCGGGGTTTTCATGAGCACTGGGCGCCGGGCGTGTTTAAGCAGGGAAAGGGTGCTCTGAACGGGGAAAATAGTGGTTGTCGAGACCTTTATTCCGAGCGACGGAGCACCCTTTTTGCTGCAAAAGTAGAGTCGCATGTTTCCCTCCATGCCGGTCAGTTTCACCGGCCAGTCACTGATCTCCCACTCCGGAGTTTCGCTTCCCACCGGTTTCATGGCGCCCTGGGATTCGGCAGGCTCCCCGAAGAGCAGTTGGGCCAGTTCGTTGCTTCTGGCGCACGGCATCGCCCTGCGTCGGGGACCCTGGCCCTGGCGTCTGGAAGTGGTCATCGTTGATGGCGGGGCTGCCGGGCCGGGCCCGGCCGTGGCGGGTAGTCTCGATAGGTTGAAGCCTTACCGTCCGCGAACACCCGGATGCAGTGTCGACACTGAGCACGACGAAGCCTACCCCCTTGATGAGGGTCTGACGCCAAGCGGGAGAAATCGTCTCCGAAGACTTCATGGCTCGGTCAATCGACAGGCCGCGGACGGGGTTTACCTGCTATTCCTGCTGCCTAGTCCGGCAACGGGCGCAGCTGGCGCGAGGAAGCGCCTGCCGCTGTCGCCCTCGTTCAGCTGACTTCAATGTCGGCAATGGACGCACACACAAGCATGGACTAAAAGTTGCGTGCGGGTCATGACTTGACGTGATCTGCCGGCGGGATGCGCCAAAGCTTGTAACCTTCCGGGCGAAAAAACAGTCGGCGTCCGGCTCCCTGGTGCTCGTGTATCCACAAGACTTGGCCGTCTGAGGTAAAATCGTCAACCGTTCCTGAAGCCGGCGGAAGGTGTTCGTGAATCAAGACAACGACTTCCGCTAGGAGCAGCGTCCGCCAGTCGGCTACGTAGTCGGCGCTCTTGGGTGGGACGAAAGATTGACGCTTTAGGGAATGCTGCTCCATGTGGGACGTTGAAAATCGATCGCTCGACATGGCCTCGGGGCTTTCTCTTCGTAAATTATGGTCAAGATGGGGACAACACGGGCCGGGAAGCACAGCTCGTATCGGCAGACAGCCTGCGCCGCCGACTAGTTGAGTTGGAATTCGGCGGGAACGAAATCCACAAGGGTGGGTTGCCTGGCGGCAAGAGGATCTGCCTGCTTGGACCGTGCTGTTTCTGAGCGAAGCCCCGATGCGAGCCCCGTAGCTCCCGAGCCATCTCCCGCCGTTGCAGGCTCGTCGTCGCTGTAGCCCAGCCATGGTTCAGATGTCATTTTCTCTCCCAAATGATTGTATGACGATCTTACAATAAATGGGAGTCGTGGTCTAGGTCACGTGCAAAGAATTTTTGGACTTTTGCGGCGTTGGCTCAAGCAGTCCTGTTGACCTATTATATGTTCGTCGTACAATCATACGAGTGGCCGCTAGTCCTGCTGCATGGAAGTTACGAGGAGGTAACAGTGAGCACCAGTGTCAATTCTGCTGACATGCAACATCAGAAGCTGGGCCAAGCGGTATTTGCAGTAGGCGTCGGGAACTTCATGGAGTGGTTCGATTTCGCCGTTTATGGCTTCTTCGCTGTCGTCATTGGGCAGCTGTTCTTTGCGGATCAGTCCCCTGTTGTCGCCCTTCTTTCTTCCCTCGGTGTGTTTGCCGTCGGATTCTTGATGCGTCCGCTGGGCGGATTCATCCTCGGCCCCATCGGGGATAAATACGGCCGTCGCGCTGCTCTGAGCTTTTCAGTCCTTGCCATGGGACTGGCCACGACTGCCATTGGTTTCATTCCCACGTACGCAGACATCGGACTGGCGGCGCCTTTGCTGCTGGTGCTTATGCGTTGCATTCAGGGTCTGTCAGCAGGTGGTGAATGGACGGGATCGGCGGCCTTCCTCATCGAAGGAGCACCCACTAATCGCAGGGCGACGTATGCCAGTGTCATTTCTGCCACCGCTGCCCTTGCGACGGTCGCCGGCAGTGGGTTCGCTCTGTGGCTCAACAACGTCCTCACGCAGGAACAGCTGTTGGACTTTGGCTGGCGCATCCCATTCTGGGCCGCGGCACCTTTGGCGCTTGTAGGTCTATTCGTTCGACTCCGCTTGGACGACACTCCCGTCTTCAAGGAAATCCAGAGGAATCGCGGCGTTGACGATGCCAGGAAGCCGACGGTCAAACGAAATCTCAAAGCGGTCGGCCTCACGGTCTGCTTTGCAGCCGTTCAGGGCCTCGGTTATTACTACCTAGCAACTTACGTGGTGAATTACCTCGAGGTGACGCTTCGACTTGCGCGTTCCGATGCGCTCATGCTCAGCGCGATTGGGCTGCTGATCTACATGGTCCTCTGTCCCCTGGCAGGGCTCATCTCAGATAGATACGGCCGCCGCGTGCCAAATCTCATTGGCACCATCGGCTACGTCCTCCTGCCCGTTCCGGTATTTCTACTAATGAGCACAGGGAACGCCGTGCTAATCATCCTCGGGCTCATCTTGCTGGGTGCAATGCAGTGCCTCGTCTCCGTGACCACCGTTGTGATGCTCGTGGAACTATTCCCTGCTTCCACAAGGGCGACCGGCAGCGCCATCGGATTCAACATTGCACTCGCATTTATAGCCGGACCGGGCCCTTACCTCGGCGCCTTCCTCGCATCCAGCACCGGAAGTCCGGTGGCGCCAGCCTTCTACCAAGTGTTTGTCGCCTTAGTGGCACTGATCATCCTCTTGAAGTGGCTGCCCGAAAGCAGCAAACAGGACATCTTCAGTGACGATATCCACTGGCATGCGAAGACCATTGTCGAACCCTCCGGGGTCACTCGTAACCCGGAAAGGAAACCAGCATGAGACAAGAACAGACCTATCAGGTCAGCATCGTTAAGTTCGGAACCCGCTCAACGGTCAAGAGTGACGTCTACCTGAACTATCACATCTACAAAACTGCAGATGAGCCCGTAGACATGGACTATTTCTTCTGGGTCATCCGCAATCGGCACCGCACGATCGTTGTCGATACCGGATTTTCCCGCCACGGCGGCGACGTACGGAACCGCACCTTCCTGATTGATCCAGCCGAGGCCTTTGCTGCTCTAGGGGTTGACCCTCGATCCGCCCCGCAGGTGATCGTAACCCACGCGCACTATGACCACATCGGCAACCTAAATCTATTTCCGGATTCGGAGATCGTCATCGCCCAGGCAGAGCTGGATTTCTGGCTAGGCCGCTTTGCGGAAAGGCCACAGTTCAAGCACTCGATAGAAACTGAGGACCTTGACTACCTGCGCAGCCTGGCAGAACGAGACAAAATAACCACCTTTGCAGACGAACTGGAGCTCGCGCCCGGACTCCGCATCATCCGGGTGGGAGGACACACGCCCGGCCAATCGATCGTGACCGTGGAAACCGACGAAGGGCAAGTGGTTCTGGCTTCCGATGCCATCCACTACTACGAGGAATACGAGCGGGACATTCCATTCATGTTCGTGAACGACGTCCGCGAGATGTACGCCGGATTCGATGCAATCCGCGAGCTGATGGAAAGCACCGGTCGGCACCTCGTGACCGGCCACGACCCTTCAACCCTCGACAGGTTCAACACCGTGACAACCGGTCCGCTCGCGGGCCTCACGGCCACCATCGGAAAGAAAGATCAGAACTAATGACTGAACTCAGAATTGGTTTCATCGGCCTTGGCAACATGGGGGGACGCATGGCTGCCTGCATCACAGCGGCCGGAATAGACGTCCTCGCCTACGACCCCGTAGCCGAAAACGTCACGGCCGCAGGCGCCCGTCCCGCGCCAAGCGCGGCAGCCGTTGCAGAGGCGTCCGACATCGTCCTGCTCTCGCTACCTAAAAGCACTGTCGTTGAAGCTGTGATGTTAAGTACAGACGGTGTCCTGAATAGCCTGGGGAAAGGCCAAATCGTCGTTGACCTCAGCACCTCAGCCCCCGCTTCAACCCGAATGATCGCAGAAAGGGTTGAGGCTGCGGGAGCAACCTACCTTGACGCAGGCATTTCCGGCGGTGCAGCTGCTGCCGAGAAAGGGCAACTGATCCTCATGGTCGGCGGTCGGGAAGCCGAGCTGGAACGTGCGCGCCCTACGTTAGAGCTGTTCTCAGCGAAAATCTTCTACACCGGAGCTTCAGGCGCGGGACACACCACCAAGCTCATTAATAACTTCCTCAATGCGATCACGTTGTCAGCGACCGCAGAGGCAATGGTTGCCGGCAAAAAGGCGGGCCTCGACCTGGAGGTACTCCTGGACGTCATCAACAACAGCTCTGGCGTAAGTTTCGCATCGCTCAACCGGTTTCCGAAAATCATCAAAGGCGACTACCTCAAGGGTGGGCTCACGAACTCGCTCATGATGAAGGACGTTGTGGCCTACGTCGAACTCATTGGCGATCTGGGCATGGCCAGCCCGAACTCTGCCGGCCCGTTGGCCAGCTTTGGCCTGGCCAACGCCCTAGGTTACGCGGAGGAGATCAGCAACACGGTCGTGGACGCCATTGGCGACGTCTCCGGCGGCGTACGCCTGTCTTCAGCTGTTCCCAAAGACGGAAACTACTCGAAGAAGGAACAAAAATGAGAATTATCAGCGGCCCCGTTCAGGACGGCACCGCCGGAAAGATCGGCTCGCAGTTTACTGGCACGGCATTTCCATACCTGACGATGGCGGCTACAGACGGCGTAACCATCAACACCGTGAATTTCACTCCGGGGGCCCGGACATTCTGGCATCAGCACGAAAAGGGCCAAATCCTTCAGGTGCTTGCGGGCCGGGGCCTGATCCAGGTTGAGGGCGAGGAGGCGCCCCGCGTATTGCATGCCGGGGACACCATCTGGTGTCCTCCCGGAGAAAAGCATTGGCATGGTGCCGCACCGGACTCTTTCATGACCCACACCGCAATCTCCCTTGGTGCGACGCAGTGGGCCGAACCCGTCGCGGAGCCCGACTATACCAAGATCCCCTCACCCCGGAAGGAACAACTATGAACGCCAACGATACCCACACCGACACCTACGAACACGGGTTGGCCGTACGGAAAGCAGTCCTCGGCGCCGCCCATGTGGAAAAATCTCTGGGCAGCGTCTCCGAGTTCAGCCGGCCCATACAGGAACTCGTCACAGAATATTGCTGGGGAGCGGTCTGGACCCGCGAAGGGCTTGACCGACGCAGCCGCAGCCTCATCAACCTCGCCATGCTCACGGCTCTGAACCGCTCCCACGAACTCGGAGTACACGTACGCGGCGCGGTCAACAACGGCGTCACCGAGCAGGAAATCCAGGAAGTCCTGATGCAAACAGCAATCTACGTCGGGGTGCCTGCAGCGCTCGAATCGTTCCGCGTGGCAGAAAAAGTACTGGCTGATCTCAAAGTGAGCGAACAAAAATGACAACCATCGCCTTCATCGGCCTCGGCAACATGGGGTCTCCTATGGCAACACGCCTCGTCTCAGCAGGGCATGCTGTGCGGGGCTTCGATTTGTCCGCCGACGCAAAGGCCAAACTCGCCACTGCCGGCGGGCTCGGAACCGATTCACCCGCCGAAGCTGTGCGCGGATCCGCCATTGTGATCCTGATGCTGCCAAACTCAAACATCGTCGAGAACGTCATAAACAACGACCAGGTTGCCCACGCACTCGAAAAGAATGCGCTGGTGGTCGATATGAGCTCGAGCGAACCACTGCGCAGCAGGGCCTTGGCCAAGAAACTTCGTGAGAGAGGTGTTCGGTTCATTGATGCCCCAGTATCCGGCGGGGTCAAAGGAGCCGAAACGGGGAAATTGACCGTTATGGCCGGCGGAACTGACCAAGACCTTGCTGAGGCGCGCCCCATCCTTGACGTTTTCGGTACCGTCAAAAAGGCTGGCGAAGTCGGGGCAGGGCACGCCGCCAAGGCCCTGAATAATCTCATGTCTGCAACCCACCTGCTCGTCAGCAGCGAAGCCATCCTCGCCGGTAAAAGCTTTGGCGTAGAACCTGAGCTCTTGTTGGAGATCGTCAACGGCTCGAGCGGCAAAAGCGGTTCAACCGAAAACAAATGGCCCAACTTCATCCTTCCCGGAACATACGATTCCGGATTCGCTCTCCAGCTGATGCTCAAAGACATGAAAATCGCCGTAGACCTCGCCGACCAAGTGCACGCAGTCTCCCGTCTTAGCCACGCAGCCGTCCAACTCTGGGAGGAAGCCGCGGCCAGCCTGCCTGAAGGCGCCGACCATACAGAGATAGCACGCTGGGTGGCTGCTACTTCGCAGGAGTCCTTGGCCAGCCGCGGGTAGATAAGCGCCCGTCTGAGAAAAGGTGTCATTACGACCGTGACGAAACCAATGCCCCAAATATGGACCACGGAGCCACTAGGCCGTGTGGCAGCACCAGTCCGCGAGCAAGTGACCGATCGCTTACGGCTGGCTATCACCGAGCTGCACCTGAAACCAGGGCAGCGGCTTGTCGAGCGCGAATTAATGGAGCAGCTGAGTGTGTCCCGCACCACGGTCCGAGAAGCCATTCGCGAACTCTCGTCCGAAGGCCTAGTAACAGTCGTGCCACAGAAGGGGGCCGTGGTCAGGCGGCCCACACGCGGAGAAGCGTTAGAGCTGTACGAAGCACGGGGCGCCCTGGAATCCCTAACCGTAAAGAGGTTTATCGAGCGTTCAACAAACCAAGAAATAGACATCCTCAAAGCCGCAACACGGCTGTACCGACGTGAGACCGAGCAGCACCCCAACGACATCGCCGCGGTCCTGGCGGCAAAGGATGGAATCTACTCCGTGCTTATCGCAGGTGCCCGGAGCGAGCCCCTCCACCAGCTGATAGAGCAGATCCAAGCACGTGTGCGCATCCTCAGGGCCACATCCCTGTCGCGGCAAGGACGCGCCGCCGAAGCGGTCCGTGAGATTGAAGCCGTCGTTGCTGCGGTGGTCGACCGGGATGTCCCACTGGCAACGTCGCTGTACACGATGCACATCCGGCGCGCGGCGCTCAGTGCGACCGCCGACGTCCCTGACTAGGTGACATCGCTAACCCACAGCAACTGCCCAGCGCCTTTGACGACATACCTACGAGCCCGAGAATCCAAGGAGAAACAAAGCATGGAACTGACCACACGGCAACAGGAAATTAAACGAGAATTCATTGATGTACGGGGCACCTGGAGTGAGTCATGGGAAGCCATCCTGGTACTCAGCCCGGAGTTCCTGGCCGGTTACCTAACCATGTCCTCCGTGCCGTGGAAGAAAAACAAGCTTGAAGACAAGGTCAAGGAATTCATCTACATCGCCGTGGACAGCGCAGCCACTCACATGTACCTTCCCGGTGTCCGTCAGCATGTACGCGCCGCTCTCCGACTGGGAGCAACCTCCGCGGAAATAATGGAGGTAGTGGAACTTGCCAGCACACTCGGTGTCCATGCCATGAACGTGGGCATTCCCATTCTCTGCGAGGTATTGGATGAAGCTGGATTGCGGACGGAAGAAGCGCCGCTGAGCGAGTACCAGGAAAAGGTGAAGCAAGAATTCACCCAAAACCGAGGATATTGGAGCAAAACCTGGGATGACACCCTCTCCCTGGACCCCGAATACCTTGAGGCATACACCGAGTTCTCTTCGGCCTCGTGGAAGTACGGTCCGCTGGAACCAAAGGTTAAGGAATTTATCTACATCGCATTCGATATCGCCGCCACCCACCTCTACGAGAGGGGCACGAAACTCCATATGGAAAACGCCCTCCGCTACGGAGCGACCATTGAGGAGATCGTTGAAGTGCTGGAGATAGCCAGCGTCATAGGGATCCACGCTGCCACCACAGCCGCCCCCATCATCCTGGAAGAGATTGCAGCGTTCGAAGCAGAAGAGGCGGCAACACGATGAGTACAATCACCGCCGCCGGTACCACAGCGAAGCGTGAGATGGAGTTGCTGGCCTCTGTTCCCACTGGCCTGCTTATCAACGGTGAGTGGCGGCCCGNCCCGCCGCATCCGGCCAGACCTTCGACGTCGAGGATCCGGCCACGGCCAAGATCCTCATGAGTATCGCTGACGCCGGTGTCGAGGACAGCAAGGCCGCCCTGGACGCCGCTGTTGCCGCCCAAGATTCGTGGGCGAAGGTCCCGCCGCGCGAACGCGGCGAGATCCTGCGGCGCGCCTTTGGGCTCGTGACCGAGCGGGCCGAGGACTTCGCCCTGCTGATGACCATGGAAATGGGCAAGCCGCTGGCCGAAGCCCGAGGCGAGGTCACGTACGCAGCGGAGTTCCTGCGTTGGTTTTCCGAGGAAGCCGTCCGCGTCTTCGGCCGGTACTCCGTCTCCCCCGAGGGCAATACCCGCTTGCTGGTCACCAAGAAGCCTGTCGGCCCCTGCCTGCTGATCACCCCATGGAACTTCCCCCTGGCCATGGCCACCCGCAAGATCGCCCCCGCCGTAGCCGCCGGCTGCACCATGATCCTTAAACCCGCCAAACTCACGCCACTGACTTCGCAGCTCTTCGCGGCCGTTATGCAGGAAGCGGGGCTCCCGGCAGGCGTGCTTAACGTCATCACGTCCACCAGCGCCGGTGCTACCACGGGCCCGCTGATCAAAGACACGCGCCTGCGGAAACTGTCCTTCACCGGCTCTACCGAAGTGGGCCGCCGCCTGCTCGCCGACGCGTCCGAAACTGTGCTGCGCACATCCATGGAGCTCGGCGGCAACGCCCCGTTCGTGGTCTTCGAGGACGCGGACCTTGACGCCGCCGTCGCCGGAGCCATGCTGGCCAAGCTGCGGAACATGGGTGAGGCCTGCACTGCTGCCAACCGCTTCATTGTCCACGAGGCCGTCGCCGCCGAATTCGCGGAGAAGTTCGCCGCAAAGATGAAGGACATGACCACCGCCCGCGGCACCGAGCCGGGGTCCAAGGTGGGCCCGCTGATCGACGCCAAGAGCCGGGACAAGGTCCACGAACTGGTCTCCGACGCTGTCGCCTCCGGCGCCACGGCCGTCCTGGGCGGCGGCCCGGTGGAAGGCCCGGGCTACTTCTACCAGCCCACCATCCTCTCAGGCGTCACCGAAGGCACACGCATCCTGTCCGAGGAAATCTTCGGACCCGTTGCCCCGATCATCACCTTCAGCAGCGAAGACGACGCGGTCCGGCTGGCCAACAACACCGAATACGGGCTCGTGGCCTACGTCTTCACTAAAGACCTCAACCGCGGCATCCGGATGGGCGAGCGGCTGGAGACCGGCATGCTGGGCCTGAACGCCGGCGTCATCTCCAACGCCGCAGCACCGTTTGGCGGCGTCAAGCAGTCCGGACTGGGACGCGAAGGCGGACTCGAAGGCATCGAGGAATACCTCTACACCCAGTACATCGGCATCGCCGACCCATACCGCACCTAATCAACAACCATGTCCGTTCGGTAAACGGCCCTTTATCGGCGAACAGTACTTGATGCTGGCCTCACCCCATCAGGGTGTACGTCGGTCCCCACACAGGTGGCAGCTTAAAGAAAAGGACAACACCGCATGAATCAGGCTTTTGTGTACGACGCCGTGCGCACCCCGTTCGGTAAGTTCGGTTCGGGTTTGGCGGGGGTCCGTCCGGATGACCTCGCTGCGCATGTGATCAGGGAGTCCGTGAAGCGGGCGCCGGGGCTGGATCCGGAACGGATTGATGAGGTCGTCTTCGGGAACGCGAACGGTGCCGGTGAGGAGAACCGCAACATCGCCCGGATGGGCACGCTGCTCGCGGGTTTGCCGGTCTCGATCCCGGGCACGTCGGTGAACCGG
Organism: Arthrobacter sp. CAL618; assembly: GCF_000468215.1. Classification (NCBI taxonomy): domain Bacteria; kingdom Bacillati; phylum Actinomycetota; class Actinomycetes; order Micrococcales; family Micrococcaceae; genus Arthrobacter; species Arthrobacter sp. CAL618. Next base: position 44,901 of record NZ_ASZW01000053.1, read on the forward strand.
TTGTGCGGTTCTTCTTTGGATGCGGCGATCATTGCCTCGCGGCAGATCAACGCCGGGGACGCCGAGCTGATGCTGGTCGGTGGGGCGGAGTCGATGTCCCGTGCCCCGTGGGTGCTGCCGAAGACGGAGAAACCCTACCCGGCCGGGGACCTGACCCTGGCCTCCACCACGCTGGGGTGGCGGCTGGTGAACAAGGCCATGCCGAAGGAGTGGACCATTTCCCTGGGCGAGGCGACCGAGCGGTTGCGGGAGAAGTACGGGGTGAGCCGGGAGCAGCAGGACGGGTTCGCCGCCAACTCCCACAACCTGTCCGCCGCCGCGTGGGACGAAGGGTTCTACGACAACCTCGTCACCCCGGTCCCGGGTACCGACCTGGTCCGCGACGAAGGCATCCGCGCCGGGTCCTCCGCCGAAAAACTCGCCGGTTTGAAGGCCGTGTTCCGGGCCGAGAACGGCACCGTCACCGCAGGGAACGCCTCCCCGCTCTCCGACGGCGCGTCCGCGGCGTGGATCGGCTCCGAGAACGCCGCCGGGATCCTCGGCCTGGAACCGCTGGCCCGCATCGCGGGCCGCGGAGCGCACGCCAATGATCCGCAGTTCTTCGGCTACGCACCCGTGGAAGCGGCGAACAAGGCCCTCGCGAAGGCGGGAATCGGCTGGGACCAGGTGGGCGCCGTCGAACTTAACGAGGCGTTCGCCGCGCAGTCCCTGGCGTGCATCAACGCCTGGGGCATCGACCCGGGAATCGTGAACCGGCACGGCGGTGCGATCGCGATGGGCCACCCGCTGGGCGCGTCCGGCACCCGGATCCTGGGCACCCTCGCCCGGTCCCTGCAGGCCTCCGGGGAACGCTGGGGCGTCGCCGCGATCTGCATCGGCGTCGGCCAGGGCCTCGCCGTCGTGCTTGAAAACGTAACTTCTGTGAAGGGCTGAGCAATGCTGACATTTGTAGACACCGTCAACGAAGCCGTCGCCGGCATCAAGGACGGCTCCACCGTGATGATCGGCGGGTTCGGCAACGCCGGGCAGCCGTTCGAACTGATCGACGCCCTGATGGACTGCGGCGCCACCGGCCTGACCGTGGTGAACAACAACGCCGGCCAGGGCGACCAGGGCCTGGCGCTGCTGATCAAGGAAGGCCGGGTAAAGAAGATGATCTGCTCCTTCCCGCGGCAGTCCGATTCCTGGCACTTCGATGCCAAATACCACGCCGGTGAAATCGAACTGGAGCTCGTTCCGCAGGGCAACCTGGCCGAGCGGATCCGCGCCGCGGGAGCCGGCATCGGCGGGTTCTTCACCCCCACCGGCTACGGCACCATGCTTGCCGAGGGCAAGGAAACCCGGATCATCGATGGCCGCGGCCAGGTCTTCGAGACCCCCATCCACGCCGACGTCGCACTGATCAAGGCGCTCAAGGCCGACGGCGTGGGGAACCTCGTGTACCGCAAAACCGCCCGGAACTTCGGCCCCATCATGGCCGCCGCCGCCAAGCACACGGTGGTCCAGGTCTCCGAGATTGTCCCCACCGGAGGCCTGGACCCGGAAAACGTGATCACCCCCGGAATCTACGTCAACAGCATTGTGAAGGTGGCCTGACCATGAGCACCCAGACCAGCATCCAGACCTCCGATAAGCCCCTGGGCCGGGACGAACTCGCCCAACTGGTGGCGCGGGACATCGCCCCGGGCTCGTTCGTGAACCTCGGCATCGGCCAGCCCACGCTGGCGTCCAACTACCTCAAGCCGGAGCAGAACATCACGCTCCACACCGAGAACGGCATGCTGGGCATGGGCCCGGCAGCCACCGGAGACCAGATCGACGGCGACCTCATCAACGCCGGCAAGATCCCCGTCACCGAACTCCCGGGTGCCTCCTACTTCCACCACGCCGACTCGTTCGCGATCATGCGCGGCGGCCACCTGGACATCTGCGTGCTCGGCGCATTCCAGGTCTCGGCCACCGGTGACCTCGCCAACTGGCACACCGGCGCCCCGGACGCCATCCCGGCCGTGGGCGGCGCCATGGACCTGGCCACCGGCGCCAAGGACGTGTTCGTGATGATGACGCTCCTGACCCGCGAAGGCGCCTCCAAGATCGTGGAAGCCTGCACCTACCCGCTCACCGGCGTCGGCTGCGTGACGCGCGTGTACACGGACAAAGCCGTGTTCCTCACCGGCCCCGATGGCGTCACCGTCCGCGAAACCTTCGGCATCACCCTCGAAGAACTCCAGGAACTCGTCCCAGTCCCGCTGACGGCGG
>NZ_ASZW01000054.1:0-18892 GCF_000468215.1 Arthrobacter sp. CAL618
GGCCGCGGCCGCCTAAGGTAACGACTGCACCGAAGCACATTGTGGGGTCAGAGCTGAGCGCTCCTTACATGACGTAGCCGCCGTTGGGCGAGAGTGTCTGCCCAGTGAAAAAGGCAGCCTCATCGCTAGCAAGGAAGAGAATAGTGTTGGCCAGCTCGTCCGCGGACGCTGCCCGCCCCAAAACGCCCAGTTTGATCACAGCGTCCCGGAATTCGGGCTCCGAGGGCAGCATCGGAGTGTCAGTGGCGCCAGGGGCAACAGCATTGACCCGGATGTTGTTCGGGGCCAGGAGGGCAGCCGTTGCCCGTGTCATTCCCAGCACTCCGGCCTTGGACGCCGGGTAGGACGCCGGAAGGGGAAAGTTCGCCAGCGCACCCACGCTGGAAATATTCACAATGGAACCCCCACTGTCCCCGTTGCGCCGCATAAGCCCGGCAGCTGCCCGCAGGGCATAAAAGCTACCGTAGAGATTGACTTCCATCACATGGGCGAAGTCCTCGTCCGTGATGTCCTCTATGTCAACAGGCCCCGCTGAAATTCCGGCCGCATTCACCAGGACGTCCAGCCTGCCGTGTTTTTCCCGGGCAATGTCGAAGGCCCTGTTTACCTGCGCGCTCTTGCTCACGTCGGCAGCGGCAACAGTGACGTTGGCCAACCCGTCCAGGGCCTCGACCGTACGGTGGTGGTCCAGATCCACTGCCACCACGTGGGCGCCTTCCGCGACGAACCTTCGGACCGTAGCCAGGCCGATCCCCGATGCCGCGCCCGTGACCAGCGCGATCTTGTTTTCCAGCCGCATCATTTTCCCTCCACCGCCATCAGCGTGCTGGCGTGTCTGTGGTGTTCCGTATTGCCGTGAACGCCAAGGTGGCGGGAGCCCCTTTCCGAGGGTTCCCACCACCCTGACGGTTATCGCCTACTTGGTGAAGAACTTGTTCCGGTATTCCTTCGGCATCCAGGGCTCGCCGTCGAGTACTTCCAGCGGCGAGGATGTATCGGCGCCGCTCACTGCGTACTCGGAGAGGCCAGCGCTGGTGATAAGGGAAGGCACCCGCGTCATGGTGCTGACGGTGGGGCCGTCGCCAGCCAGCGTCTTCATGGCGACGTCGAACAGCACTGCGGCCTGTTGGGTTCCGTTGCCGCCGGTGCCTGCCGTGTCGTAGCCGCTTTCCTTGTGGGCTTTATCCCAGTAAGCCAGCGACGCTGCGGACGCCCCGGCATCCACTACCTTGGGCAAGGGGCGGCCGGTTTGCTCGAAGGCCGAGAAAACGCCTGATCCCATGGTGCCAACTTGCACCACGGCATCAATCTGCTGCGGGTGACTGGCCAGGAACTGCAGCATAGCGGACTTGGTAGCTGCCGGGACGAAGTTACCCACCACTTCACCCACCACGTTGATGCCGGGGCACTTGGCCATCACGGCCTTGGCAGCGTCGTAGCCGTACTGGTCGGTTGGGATGCCCGGAACGCCGCGTACGATCACCACGTTGCCCTTGCCGCCGAGCTGCTTCATGACCTCAGCCGTGGGCTGCGCAACGTTGAGGTACGAGTTGTCGGCCACGTTGATGGCGTACTTGGACTTGATGGTTGCGGAGAGTGAAACCGTGACGATCCCCTGCTCGCCGGCCTGGTTGACGACGTCCAGCATGGCATCGCCAGACAGCGGCGAGGTCAGGATGACATCCACTCCCTCGCGGACCAGTTCCTGATACCCGCGGATCTGCTCGGCGGGAGTCATGGTGGCCGGGTCGGGAAGGATCCGCTTCACGAGCTCGCCTTCGACCAGTCCTGCAGCCTTGGCTTCCGCGAAGCTCTTATCCAGCTGTGCCACCACCGCGGCCCCGAAGGGATTGGCAGGCGGGAGGTAGGACAGCCCTACCTTGACCGGCCCCTCAGACTTCGGCAGGCTCTTCCAGGCACTGGCGAGCACGGGTTCCGGGTAACCGTTGTAGGCGGCCTGGATATCCGAAGGCAAGGCTGCCACGGCGCCGTCGGGGTCCTGCACCGCGACATCGGGGACCAGGCCGCAATCTCCCAATTCGGACTGGGAAGCGGCCGAGCTCGGTGCTGTTGCCGTGGCACCTCCTGGCGTGCTGCAGGAGGAGAGCATCAGAATTAGTGGAACTGACAGCACCAGCGCGCTGCCGCCAAGGAAGCCTCGCTTGATGCCGGGGGTGTTGAAGACGGGACGCATGGGTTCCCTTTCTATGAGTGGTCAGCCCGGCCTCGGTGCCGGGCTGTGGAGTGAATCTAGACTTGGTCGCGCAGCCGGCGTTCCCGGCCATATACGGCCATGGCTACGAGAATGACGAGACCGTAGAGGATCTGCTGGTCTGCGCCGGTAAAACCCTGGCCCACAAGGACTGTGGTGAGGACAGTCAGCAGGAGGACACCCACCACAGTGCGCGTGTAGTCGCCCGGCCCGCCGAATATAGTTCCGCCGATGATCACTGCTGCGATGCTTTGGAACAGGTAGGGGTTGCCGAGCGTGGAATCAACGTTCCCTGCGAAGCCGGCGAGGAATACACCCGCGAAGACGGAGGCGACTGCGCTGAAGGCGAAGACCAGGACCCACACCCGCCGGGTGCTGATGTGAACCAGCTGCGCGGCCCGCGGGCTGGCCCCAGTGGCCATCAGCCGGCGGCCGGCCACCGTCTTGTGCAGGAAAAGTGCTACCAAAATAATCACCACAACCCAGACCGCAACGAGCGGCGGGACGGGAAGTCCCAGCGTCAGGGTGATGGGCGAGGTCATCTGCGACAACCATGCCGGTGCTCCTCCCCCAAACGTTCCGCCTGTCTGGAGTTGCGCGAGGCCCAGCGCGATGGACCCCATGGCAAAGGTGACAATGATGGGGTGCACCGAGAAACGGTGGCACAGGTACCCTACAATCCCGCCCAGCAGTGCCGCGCCGACAAAAGCGATCAGCAGCGCCAGGGCGAACGGCATTTTATTGACCGACGTCAGCTGCGTGACCATGATGGCACCGGCAACGATGAAACCGGCTACGGACAGATCAATGCCTCCGATGAGCACAACCACTGTCTGGCCCAGGGCGGCAATCCCCACCAATGCACTGAGGATCAGGATGGACTTGATGCTGGTGGCGTTTCCGAATCCGGGCAGTGTTGCCAGGCCGAAGCAGAACACCACAACCAGCAGAATGATTTGAACCACTGGAATCCGCCGCTGAAGGCTGACTAGCCGGTCACGTGTTCTGGGCCGGCCGGGACCGGCAGCGGCAGAGGTGCCCGCGGAGGGCAGGACGGTAGTTGTCATTTCTTGTCCTTGGGAGAAATAGCGAGCACTGCACTGAACACCACGGCCACCAGAAGAAGCAATCCGTAGATGACCTGCAGCCAGATTTGTGAAACTTGAAGTACCGCCAGAAGGCTTTGAAGCATGTAGATGGCGGCCGCGCCGATCAAAGCCCCCATGATGCCGCCCCTGCCGCCGGCCAGGGATGTTCCGCCCAGGGCAACGGCAGCGATGGCGATCAGCGTGTAGGACGTGCTGGTGCTGGCCACCGCCGAGCTCACGAGCCCGGTCAAGGCCAGGCCGCCCACTGCCGCGAACGATCCGCCGAGGGCGTAGGCGCTGATGCGGATGGGGTTGACGTTGACACCTGCGGAGAATGCTGTGGTGTCATTGCCGCCCACGGCATACAGCATCCGCCCGTAGGACGTGCGGGTCAGAGCCACCCAGATGGCCACCGGGATCAGAATGCTGACGATTCCGCCTGGGATCAGCCCCCACGATCCACCCAGATTTTCCAGCCAGGTGCCGCCGATGCTGACCGGAAGGGGCGCAAGTTTAAGGTTCACACCGGTGATGATGAAAAACATCGACAACGTCACCACAATGGGCTGGAGCCGGAGCACCACGATCATAAGACCGTTCAGTGCCCCCACTGCAGCACCCACGAGCATCAGGATGGGAACGGAGACCACCCCACTGAGACCGAGCGGCACCAGCCACACTCCGAAAAGAATGCTGGACAGCGTCATGATGGGGCTGATGGACATATCCAGTCCGCCACGTCCGCTGACTATGGACGGGACGCTGGCGACAGCCGCTATGGCCAGCGGTGCGAATGACGCCAGCTGGTCGGTCCAGCCGAAGTTTGGCTGTATGGCCAGGTTCACGGCCAGGAACAGCAGCGCCAGTATCAGCGCAAACGCGTAGCTGTGGGTCCGGAAGAGGGACCGAATGCTCCGACGGTGCGCCGGCAGCGCCGGCTTGTCCACCGCGGAATAGGTACTGGTTGTCACTGTATTTCTACTTTCTCGCCGAAGAAGGCTGCAACGAGCTTTTCGGGCGACAGATCGTCCCCGCTGATTTCGTCGAAGAGCTCGTCTTCCCGGAAGACAAGCACCCTGTCCATGAGCTCCACGTGTTCGTCGACTTCCGTGGACAGCATCACCACGGTCATGCCCTGCTCGGCCAGCCTGGACAGTAGGCCGTAGAGATCGCGTTTGGCATTGACGTCAATACCGCGCGTCGGATCATTGAGCAGCAGGATGGATGGATCGGAAGCAAGCCACCGGGCGATGATCACCTTCTGCTGGTTGCCGCCGCTAAGAGTAGTGATGGCGTCCGAGGTTCGGCCCAGTCGGATATTGAGGCTTTCGATGAACGGAGCGAAACGCGTTCCGCTCCGCGCCTTGGCGATCCAGCCCGCCGTCGCATCGCGGTTCGGCGTTCCGAGCGAGAAGTTCTCCAGAATGGACATCCACGGAAAAATGGACTCTGCCCGTCGTTCCCGAGGGACGTAGGCGATTCCGAGCTTCTGTGCCGAAGCCGCGTTCGCTACGGCCGTCCGGCTTCCCTCGCTGACCCGGGTCACGGTTCCGTCAGCGTGCTCACCGTGGAGCGCCCTCAGGAACCGGTCCTGGCCGTGGCCCTCCAGACCGGCAAGTCCCACGATCTCACCGCGGCGAAATGCCACGCTGATGGGTGCCCTGCCCGGGGCCAGCACGGTTTCCTGCGTCTCAAGCACGACCGGAAGCTGCACCGAGTCCCTGGCGCTCTTGACGCGTGCATCCGGCTGGACCAGATGATCGGAGCCTGTCATGAGACGGACAATCTCGCCCTGGTGCCATTCCCCGCGGTTCAGAGTTGCCACCGTCTCGCCGGAGCGCATGACGGTGATCCGGTCCCCGATTTCTTCAATTTCGTCCATGCGGTGGGTTATCAGGATCACTCCCATGCCAGCGCCGCTCAGCCGGGTGACGATATTAAACAGGCGGGTCCTGGTATCGAAGTCCAGGGCGGATGTGGCCTCATCCAGGATCAGGACGTCAGGTTCACGCAGCAGGGCCCGTGCAATGGCGCACGCTTGGCGGTCGCTGAGTTCGAGTTCCTCCATCCGGATGTCCAGAGCCGGTGGGTTGTCCAGCAACTCGGCGAGGCAGGCGGTTGCCCGTTCCCGGCGAACCTGTGACGTCTGGCCCGGCCGGAAGAAAGCATCGGTCCCAAGCCACAGGTTATCCAGCACAGACTGCGACTCGATAGCCAGAACCTCTTGGAAAACGGTTGCAACCCCGTTGCTCTGGGCGCCGCGGGGGTTGGCGAAGGCAGTTTCCGAGCCACGCACACTGATGGAGCCGCTGTCCGGGGTGTGAACGCCGCTCAGGATCTTAACCATGGTGCTCTTCCCGGATCCGTTCTCGCCCACCAGGGCGTGGATTTCTCCGGCATGAAGATCGAAGGACGCATCGCGCAGCGCCACGGTAGGTCCAAAGCGCTTGGAAAGTGAGCGTGCGTGGAGCAAGGTTTCCGTCCGCGTATCTGCGCGCGGCAATGGGGAGGGTTCCGCCACCGACATAAGAGCTCCTCATCGAGTTCGTCAGCCATGATATGACCGTCTGGTTGTCGTACAAACGATAACCTGTGTTTCGTGTCACGTCCATCACCAGGACGAAGAAGTCCCAGATGCCACTGATCGCGGCGAAACTGCACCCTTGACAGGCGACTGAAGAGCAGATGATTATTAGAGCACCACATGTAGGATCGTCCGACGATGTTCCTAGGCAGAGTCGCCACGTGGGAACTGGTCCATTGAGGAGTAAATTTCGATGATAATCGTAACGGGCGCTAGCGGAGGCTTCGGCCGAGCCACGGTCAACAGGCTCTTGGAATCCATGCCTGCAAACCAGCTGATCCTGACCACACGAACTCCCGCCAGGCTGAGCGACTACGCCGAAAAAGGGGCGAACGTTCGTTTCGCTGATTACGACAACCCCGAGTCGTTGCCGGAAGCGTTTTCGGGCGGCGAACTCATGTTGCTGATCTCAACCTCGCGCGTAGGGTCCCGTGTGGCACAGCACCGTAACGCCATTGTCGCCGCGAAGGCGGCAGGTGTCCGCAAGGTCATCTACACCTCAATCATTGGCGCCGGTAACGAGGCCAATCCAGCCATCGTCACGATGGACCACCGGGCCACTGAAACGGACCTGCGTAATTCGGGGCTCGCCTGGAACGTCTTGCGCGATGGGCAGTATGCGGAGGCGCTGGCCGATCTCGTGGCGCCCGTAGCAGTAGCCACAGGCGAGTGGTACGCCAACGAGGCAGAGGGCCGCATCGCTTTGGTGTCCCGCGACGACTGTGTCGCATCAGCCGCCGCCATCCTTCGAGGAGCCGGCCGGGACAACACGGTCTACGAAATTACCGGCCCTGATCTACTGTCCTACCGCGAAGTTGCAGCCATGGTATCCGAGATTTCCGGCCGGCCCGTGGCCTATAGAGTGGTCACTGACGACGAGCGTTTTGAGCAGTGGGACGCCATCGGCGTGCCGCGAAAAGCGTCGGATGATATGAGTGCCTCCCCGATTCCGTGGTGCAGTGAGGACATGGTGACCTTCGGACGAGCGATACGGGAGGGCTACATGGCAGGCCAGAGTAACGCCGTCGAGGAGCTGACCGGAAGACCCGCCGTTTCCATGCATGACGTGCTGATAAAAGCCTCCGGTAGCTGGCCTCCCGCATAAGTGCGCGCCAGGGGACGGGTTGCCAGCCGAGTAGGCCGGCAACCAAGTTCCAGCGACACCTCAAGCCTGAGTGTCCCGTCTTTGCCTCACATCCAATGCGTGGGTAATCCTCCGCAGATTCAGGTGGTTCAGGCCACTCAAGGTGACCCGATTTTGGGGCTCAGTGGGGGGCGGAGGTGAATCCCGGCTTCGGCAGTATGGACGAGGCTACGCTTGCATGCGTCGATGGGCTGAGCCGGGTCGGGTCGTCGTACAAACGTTTTACGGAGACCGCGTAGGCGGAAATTTTCAGCCCGGGGCCCCTGCCCGGGTCCGTAATCCCCTGCCAGGTGACTCGGGAGCGGACATTGCAGGGCTTTGGCCCGGCCGTCTTATCTAGACCCTGAAGCAGCTGCTGTGGGTTAGGCGTGGCGAGCCGCCCCCGCGCACAGGTGTCCATGGTGAGACTCTGGAAGGTCCAAGCGTTGAGTTGACGGACGATATGAGACCTCCCGGTATGGCAGGTCGTTGCTGTGGGCTAAGGGAAGCAGCGCCAGCGGTTCAAGATTCTGCCCGGCTGGGCGGGCAGAATCTATGCCCTGAGAGTCAGTGCGGGAATTTGCTGGGTGGTCCAACTTTCACGTCACAGGATGATCTTCGCTCATGCACTGCTACCGGAGCCGGTCCGTGTGAAGATACCCTTAAATTCGTAGGCACGTGGAAGACATACTGCAGAGTGCTACGAGTCAAGACTCGATTAGAGCCACCGAATCCTGGGACATTCGTGATTTGTTATCTGTCATCGTGCTCAGAGCGTCCTGGAGATGGGTCATCACGTAGAAGCGGTTACCTTTTACTGCTCCAACTACCATGTCTGCCACTTCCGACGGATCCATTCCTTCCTTTTCCAGGTACTGACCTACGAAGGACTGCACTTCTTCCCGCATGGTGCTGGGGGCGGGGGCGTCAACGTCCGCCGGCCGGTTTCGTTCGCTCGTGGGCATATTGGTCCGCACAGGCCCTGGGATCAGCACGGAGACCCCGATCTGAGGGTTGGTTGCTTCCATTTCGGCACGCAGATTCATTGACAGGCCCAATACCGCTGATTTCGCCGCTGCGTACGGCGCGGCGCTTAACGGCATCCCTGTCAGCGCGGCAACGGAGGACGTATTTACGATGTGGCCGTGCCCTTGTTCCAGGAATATAGGCAGAAATACTTGACACCCGTGGATAACGCCCCATAAATCCACGCCCAGAACCCATTCCCACGTCGATTCCGGGATGTCCGCGAACGGACCTCCTGAGTCCACTCCGGCATTGTTGCAAACCAAGTCGACACCACTGAACGCTTCTAGTGTCCGGTCCCGCAGGTTCTCGATGTCGGTTCGCTGTGAAACGTCGGTGGGGACGCTGAGAGCCCGGGCACCGCTGGCGGCGACTTCGCCCTGGACTGTTTTGAGGGCGGCGAGATCAACGTCGGCAAGAACAACATTCATGCCTTCGGACGCGAACCTGAGCGCCATGGCCCTTCCGATTCCGCTTCCGGCACCGGTCACGACGGCCGTTTTGCGTACAAGGGATTTCATCGGGCGGCATCCAATCCGCTGATCCAGTTAATGACCAGCTTCGCTGTGTCTGAGGAGTTCTTTTCGAAAATAAGCCCATGACCGTTGCCCTCAATGCCATGGTCCGGAAGATGCAACAGTTCCGCCTCAGCTCCTACTGCCCGGAGGAACTTGACAGTGTCTGGTCCCGCCCCGGAATTTGGTGACGCTCCGCCTGTGACGATCTGTATCGGCGTTCCGGTCAATCCTGGCACTTTGAAGCGTGAAGGATCGCTTTGGAAGTCAGTGGGTGATGAAAGGGCTGGCTCCGTGGACAAGGGTGCATAGGTCAGCCCATAGGGTATAGGCCCCAGCCCCGGGAACGTGGCAAAGGGAGGGCCCATAGGCTCAACGGAGACGATGCCGCGGATAAGTTCGGGACGCTTGTTCGCTGCGAGCCATCCGCCCGGGGCACCGGCCGAGTGGCTGACGATGACAGCCGGCCCTGTGCGGTCCAGCAGTTGGGCAAGCCGATCACCGTCGAGCTCTTGAGATCCTGCCAGATCGGCCATGAAGAAACCCATGGAGGAAAACATCTGCACCATTTCAGGATCTTCGATCTCCCGGCCCCAGGGCCACTGAGTGTGGCCCTCCCCCGCAGCTCCCGTCGGTGCGAAAAGCTGTTGGGCGGCTTCGAAGGGGAAGGGAGGCGCTACTGGGCCCAGCACGTCGGGGTGATGCGGGGAGCGGCCGTGCCCGGGCCGGTCCACGACATATACCGCATACCCAGCCTTGACGAATTCGTGAGCCCATCCGGGCCGCCCGTCGGGGGTGCTCAGCCAGTCCGTTCCCTGTCCCCCGCCGCCATGAATCAATATCAGTGGAAAGGGGCGGGTGACTTCGTCCGGGCTCTCCCACTCAACGAAGAGCGGGCCACGGGGGGCCGTGCCGAAGGGCGTAGTGACATTCTCCCCAGCAATCCAAAAGATGCCTCTTTTGATGGTCGTCGCAGCCGCTGATCCGGACTGGTGAGGAGCGACATGTGGTGACTTCATGAGCAGCCTTTTCTCGGATCAGTGCTCGTTGGTGGGGATGAGACCGAGCGTGAACTGCGTCAGCGTCCGATAGGACGGGTCCCGCAGGAGCGGATTCCGGTGCCCGCTGGCTTGAGCGAGATCCCGGAATAACCGTTCGAAGCGCTCCCCATTGCGGGCAGCACTGGACCCCACATGACGGAACAGGTCCCTGTCCACGGTCTCCCAAACCTGGAGTATTAGCTCCCGTGCGATGCCGGCCAGCTTAAAGTCATCCAGGAACGTGTACGGTCTTTCGCCGGCGGCATTGGCGTTGGCAAGGTCCATGTGCTGCTGGGCGACATTCATGAGAGCCGCTTCTGCCGTGGCAATTTTCGTGAGGGCGGATCCGTAGTAACGCTGATAGTCGGCGTCCTCAAGGCGGGAAACGATGGGAGGCAGGGAGGTTTTCTTTGTCCGCATCTGGTTTTCGAATTCGTCTAGCGCGTTATAGCCTCCGCCAATGACTGCTGCGGCCAAGGTGAGGGTGAACATCACCAGGCCGCGGCCGGAGTACATCCCGTTGTTGTGCAGTCTCGAGCCGACTGTTCCTCCCTCGACTGGCATGTCGATCATGTTGAGGTTTTCGAGAAGGTATTCGGCCGGGATGAAACCGTCGGTAAACCGGATGCTGTGAGATCCCGTGCCCTTTAGGCCCAAGGTATCCCCCCAGTCCTCAAGGCGCTCAAACTGGTCACGTGGGGCCAGGAACATCGCCATGGCCGGACCATCCTCCCCCGGAACCATCGCCTGGCCGAGGTAGTAGGTGGAATACGGAATCCCTGAGCAGTAGCCCACCTGCCCGTTGAGCTTATATCCGCCCTCCACCTTCGTGGCCGTAACGGTCGGGGCGGAGGTTGAAGCAGCCCGAAAGTCGCGGCCGGCGAAGACCTCATCCTGAACCTTTTTCGGATACAACGAGGCGACCTGAAGGGCATGGTTTGCCGACAGGGCGAAACACCATGCCGTGCTCATGCACCCTCGGGCCAGCTCCACTGTGACCTTCGCAAAGGTCGGCACGTCGGACTCCAGTCCACCGTAAAGCTTCGGGACATACATGTCGTACAGGCGGGAGTCGATGAACTTTTGGTGGATGGTTTCATCGAAGAAGGTCCGTTCCTCAACCTCACTCTGGCGCTCAATGAGGTCGGGCCGCATGGCCACGGCAGCGGCAACCAAGTCCCCCGCAGTGACCTCGGATTCGTTCTTCAGGGCGTTGGAAGTGACGGTGGTCAATAGATTCTCCTTCGTATCCATCAGGCCTCACGTGAAGCCGATCACAATTCTAGCGCTACTTTGCCTGTCATACAATCACTCAATCTAGTGCTGGACGGATCTCGGCGCATTATTCGCACTTTCACTGGCCAAGAGCTGGCCCATCCAGTATTGTCCTACGATAAGACATTCGAGCATCGCGGGCACTCTGGCTTCCTGCCTACCCCGTACGGCTGTTTCATCCAGAACGCACAATGACGAGCAAAGGATCCGGACGCATGGCGATTAAGGGGTTACAAGACAAGGTAGCGGTAGTAACGGGCGCCGCAGGCGGCCTCGGGCGCGCGACTGCCTTGAGACTCTCGGAGGAGGGTGTCCGGGTTGTGGCCGTCGACCTTGACCCCCACCGCGCCCGGCAGACCGCCGCGGAGCTACCGTCCGAAGCAATCGGCGTCGGCGCCGATGTCGCCACCGAAGAAGGCGCTGAGTTTTATATGGAGCAGGCCTTGCAGGCCTTTGGACGAGTCGACTTCCATCACCTGAACGCAGGAATCGCTGGATCGCTCAGTGAGCTTGTCGACGTTTCGGTAGATGAGTGGGACAAGGTCATGGCCGTCAATCTTCGGGGGCCCTTCCTGGGCGTCCGGGCTGCCTTCCGTGAGTACCTGAAGACCGGCACTACCGGTTCCATCGTTATTACTGCCTCCATCGCAGGCCTGCGCGGCAGCAACGACCTGCTTGCATACACCACTTCCAAGCACGGTGTTATCGGCCTGGTGCACGGGGCAGCTGTTTACGGCGGTCCCCTTGGCATAAGGGTCAATGGAATAGCGCCGGGCATTGTGCCTACACCCATTTTCGGGGAAGCGGGGCAAGCGGACATGATCCGACGGGCAGGAACCTCGCCATTGCGCCGGCCTGGAAGTCCCGAGGAAATCGCCGGATCCGTAGCCTTTCTTTTCAGCGATGACGCAAGCTACATCACGGGCGAAATCCTCTCCATTGACGGAGGTGCCAGCGTCCAGAACACCAACCGAAATGCCGGCGGGGCCGGACTCTGGGACGTCACAGTCACAGACAAGGATATTTTGGCCCGGCACCGTATGTCTTCCGCTAACTGATCAACATCCCGGCAACGAAGCAAGGAGAAACCATGACTACTGTCGCCACACACCGGTTGACCGATGAGGCAATCGCGCGTTTCGTCGAAGCGCTCGGAGAGGATGGGGTTCTGCTGGACGACGAGTCCCGCCGCCATGAGCAGTACCGGGACAAGTACTGGCCCGCCGTAGATGACACTTATGAGTCCTCGGCCGTGCTTCTGCCCACCTCTACCGAAGAAGTCCAGGCGATCGTCCGTATCGCCAATGAACTGGGCGTGCCCCTCTGGACTTCCTCGCAGGGCCGGAACTACGGCTATGGCGGCGCATCCCCGCGCGTCAAGGGGGCGGTAGTGGTCAGCCTCACCCGGATGAACAAGGTGCTGGAAATTAATAAAGACCTGGCTTACGCCGTTGTTGAACCCGGAGTGCGCTGGTTTGATCTTTACGAGGCTCTGAAAGAGTCAGGGAATGAAGACCTTATGATCTCCATCCCGGACCTCGGCTGGGGCAGCGTGATCGGCAATTCGTTGGACAACGGCGTGACCTATCTCCCGTACGGGGCAGATTTCATGTCACCCTGCGGCATGGAAGTCGTCCTGGCAAACGGAGAAGTGATCCGCACAGGAATGGGTGCCGTGCCGGGCAACAAGACCTGGCATCTGTACAAGCGCGGGCTGGGGCCGGTGCTTGATCCGCTGTTCATCCAGTCGAACTACGGGATAGTCACCAGGATGGGCTACTGGCTGATGCGGCGCCCGGAGGCATATGCGCCGATCTTCCTCACCGTCCCCCGTGATGAAAACCTTGAACAGGCCATCGACATCACCCGGGAGCTCAGGCTGGACGGTACCCTGCGGGGGGTCCCCAGCATGTACAACACCGTGACCCTTGCCGCCCAGTTTCCGGAGATCATGGGCAAGTTCTCCGGCGGGGAAGGGACCTTCTCCGATGACGTGTTGCAGAAAATGGCTGATGAAACGGGGCTCGGCCGCTGGGGCATGAGAGCTGCGCTGTGGGGTGACGGCCCTGTCGTCGAGCACCAATTGGAAAAGATCCGGAAGGCGTGGACTGCCATTCCAGGGGCGAAGATGATCCACGAACACACCTTCGGCAGGGACGAATGGGGCGAATTCGGCTCCATCCCAGACAAGGTCCACGCGGGCGTCCCAGGCATCGAAATGCTGGCCACCATGCCACAGAACATCGGACACATCGGCTTCTCCCCCGCCATCCCGCTCGTGGGCACGGACGTCCGCGAAGCCGTGGACTTCATCGGCAAGCTCATTGCCGAGCGGGCAGGGGTGAACGTTGCCGGCGGACTGCTCATGATCAATGAGCGGACCGCCCTCTACGTGATCGGACTGAACTACGACGTCACTGATACGGTCCAGGCGAAAAAGGCATATGACACCGTGAAAATGCTCGTGGAAGAAGCCGGCCGCCGTGGTTACGGGGAATACCGCGCCCACCTCGATTTCATGGATCTGGCCGCCGACCAGTATTCGTTCAACGACCATGCCTACCGCCGGTTCTGCGAGACGATTAAGGACGCAGTGGATCCTAACGGCATCCTCTCCCCCGGCCGCCACGGCATCTGGCCCAAGTCGTTGCGTGAAGACCGTGAGCGCTAATCCCCGAGATCCAAGACCACTAATCCCTTAAGGTGACTACCTGCATGAAAGCCGCCCTGCTCCGCGGGTTCAACATCCCGTTTACTGTTGAAGACGTTCAGATGCTCGAGTTGGACCCGCACCGCGTCCTGGTTGCCACCAAGGCCAGTCCGTTCTGTTCCACAGATGTCACGAGCTACCACGGCAACCTTGGCAAAGCTCCTCCCACCATTTTGGGACACGCAGCTGCAGGGGAAGTCATCGAGGTCGGCAGCCAAGTCCAAGGCATCAAAAAGGGACAGCGCGTGGTCATCCCGGGCACTCCGGAGTGCGGTAAATGTTACTACTGCAGCGCCGGCCGCCCTGACCAGTGTTCTGAATTGTTTGACATCGGCGGAATATATCCCGACGTTGCCAGAAGTTCGGACGGCTTACTCATTTCCGCGGCTGGCTGCGTCGGCGGCTACGCGGAGGTCATGAGCATCTCCGGGAACCAGGTTTTCCCGGTAGCCACCGACCTGCCCTATGACGTTCTATCCCTGCTCGGCTGCGGAATCACGACAGGTGTCGGAGCGGTTCTTAATGTAGGAAAGCCCCAGCCTGGCGATTCACTCGCCGTCGTCGGGTGCGGTCACCTGGGGCTGTGGGCCGTCCAGGCTGCGAAGCTCGCAGGTGCCAGCACGATCATTGCAGTAGAGCCGGATGAAGAACGCCGGAAGCTCGCTGGAGAGCTGGGTGCGACCCACGTGGTCAACCCCGCAACTGAAGATTCGGTCGATGTCGTGAAGTCTTTGACCGGCGGACGTGGTGTGGACGTCGTCATCGAGGCGGCAGGAAAGGCGGATGCGCAACGTCTGGCACTTGAGCTTTCCCGCCGGGCAGGAACAGTGGTGTATAGCGGCCTGGACCACTCCGGGACGGAGGTGACGCTGCCGCAAATCCCGATGACCGTGCAAAGCCGGCAACTGCTGAGCACGCAAAACGGAAACGTCCGGATGCGGCGGGACCTCCCGCGGCTTATTACCCTGCTCGAGCGGGGTGTCTTGGACGCCCGGCCCATCATCACTAACCGCTACAGTTTGGAAGACATCAACGTCGCCTTGCGCAGATCAGAATCCCTAGAGGACGTTTCAGGCGTCTTCGTGTTCTAGTCCGTCGATCCAAGGGGCCCACGGCATCCTTAACTGCACCTCCAGAGCCCGGTATCACAGCCGGCTTGTGGAGGTGCAGTTTGTCTATGTCCCAGGAAGGCAGGCGACTGATGCCCCCACCACACAGGTTTTTTTGCCGCATTTCACGCACCCGGCTGCTGATCGGGAATAGCGCAGTAATGCGTACGCACACCGAACTTCGGGATATGACTACAGACGCAGGGACGGTAATCTCGCACGCTGGCCACATGGAAGCTTGGGGAACGCGGAGCCGGAATCCTGATTGTTTGGCAGGCTGTGACAATACCGCATCCATTGGAGCGCTGATCCGGAGCCTAAAGAAGAAGTCTTGACTCGTTCAACCGAAATCGACCAAAAAGTTGAAGGAACTGAGTCCAGTGCGTACCGGACCCAGTCCTTCAGCAGAACGAGCATTTGTTAAGAACCAAACCAGTAAAGGAAGGGGTTCCTTCCTCCATGGCATGCGGGGGTTAGAACGTCAGAGGCTGCCCGAAGTGGAAGCGCGAGAGCGACCCGAAGGTCACGTCCCACTGCGCGGCAATATGAGTTTTATACATGGCGACGTCGCGATAGTACTTTTCCATAGGCGATCCACTCTTTGCCGAGCTCGTTCCGGCAGTGGTGAAGGCTAGCTCCACAGCGTCGTTCGCCAGCCGGGCTGCCTGCTGCACCACGGCTCGGAGCCTGCCATCCTGTTCCGGAGTGAATTCTTCCCCGGTTGCCTCCCATCGGCGCCCGAGCTCAACATACTGCCTTACGCCGGCTAGCAACAGCGTCTCTGCCGAATCTGTAAGAGCCAGGAGTTGCCCAAACCACCGGTGATATTCGGGGGATTCTAGTCGCGGCATCCGCGGCGGAAAACTGGACGGACGCACCTCCATCAACTGTTCGAACTCATCCATCGCGGCCCATGCGGCGCCAACCTGGGTGGCAACCAGCTCCGCGTTGAAGAAAGTCATGCTTCTGCCCAGGTACATGGGATTCTTATGGAGTTGGTAGCCCAAGGTGCCCTTGCTCCCAAGAGAGTGCTCCCGGAAGTCGTAATGAATAGCCAGATGTGATGGTACGACGGCGTCCTCAATCTGAACTGAGTTCGAACTCGAGGCGCGCAGCCCGATTGTCCTGTCCCCGCCCCAATCATCCAGGATGGTGTAGTCCTTGCGGGGTACCGCGAACATCTTGAGCCCGCTGGCCTCGCCCGAGGACGTGTAAGACGGCGCGACCACCAAAACGTGCGTGCTCCACATGGAGCCCGAGCAATAATCCCATTTTCCGGTCAGCCGGTAGCCGCCGTCCTCCTCGACGGCCTTGCCGCTTGGAATCGTTCGGCCAGGAGCGATAAACGTCCCATCACCGAAGAGCTCCTCCTGCGCCTGCTCACCGAAAAATGAAGCAACATGAAACGAGTGGCCAGCACCAAGAATGAAGGACCAGCCAACACCCGGGTCGCCCCTGGAAATCTCGATCCCCACCCTGACGAAGTCGTCGAGACCGTATTCAAATCCGCCGTACTTGCGGGGCTGGAGAATGCGGTAGAACCCGGCATCCAGAAACTCCTGGTGGATCTCCTCGGTGTATCCGCCCAGCCGTTCGTGCTCGGTCTGTAGCTTGCGCAGGCGGGGACGCAGGTCCGCCGCCCGGGCCACCAGTTCGTCGGGGGTTGGATCCTCGCCCGTGCACGCGGGCACGACCGGAGAATAAAGGCTTCTGGTCATATTCAAACTCCTGTGCGTCTATGCATGGATTGTCTGACGATACTACCAGTAGACTGCCGGTTGAACAATGGGAAAGTGCCTCTATCGTCGGATCGTATGATGATGATACAGTCCTTGGTATACAACGAAGTAGTGGGGCGAAGCGCCCCCAGGAAGAGGAGTTGATCCTTATGCCCAAGGTCGCCGATGCGAAACAAGCCCAAACTGCCTCAACCAGCCTGA
Organism: Arthrobacter sp. CAL618; assembly: GCF_000468215.1. Taxonomy (NCBI): domain Bacteria; kingdom Bacillati; phylum Actinomycetota; class Actinomycetes; order Micrococcales; family Micrococcaceae; genus Arthrobacter; species Arthrobacter sp. CAL618. The sequence continues at coordinate 16,623 of NZ_ASZW01000054.1, forward strand.
CCTCTGACGCCTTCCGCGACGTCATTGGCCGCTTTGCCAGCGGGGTCACGGTTATCACCACGCATCACGAAGGCCGGAACTACGGCTCAACCGCCAGTGCAGTGAGTTCCCTTTCGGCCGAACCTCCCATGCTCCTGATCTGCCTTAACAAGGCGTCGGCCAGCGCCCACGCCGTGGCCGCCAGCGGGACTTTCGCGGTCAACGTCCTCGCCGAAGACCATATCCAACTGGCCGGTCGGTTTGCATCGAAACTGGCAGACAAGTTCGAGGGCGTTCCCACCGAGGTGGACGCTAACGGTTCACCCTTGTTGGTCGGTGCCCTTGCGCATCTCGTATGCCGCGTCAGCGAACAGGTGGAAGCGGGAACGCACTTCGTTTTCCTTGCTCACGTCGAGGAGGCGGTGGCCTATCCGGGCCATCCGTTGGCCTACTTCCGCGGCGGTTTCGGGCGGATGCAAATGGCGCCGGAGGCTTCGGTTCTGCGGGATGTCCGCGAACGGATCATCGCTACCGGAAGCCACGTCAGCGAAGTAGTCGACCCACGTGCACTGGCGGAGGATCTCGGTCTGGACGGGAATCTGGTCCACCGCGCACTGACAGCTCTTGCCAGCGAAGGCCTCGTGAACCGCGAGGCAGGACAGTTTGTTGTCGCCCCCATCCCGGAGTCGATCATCTTTGAGTCCTATGCTGCCAAACTGGCCATCGAGCTGGGCGTCGCCGAAAGCACGGTGGGTAAGGTCAGCAAGGAGGAACTCTTGCAGCTCCGGGCCTATATGGAAGCGACCCTGGACTACGTCCAGGACAACCACTTCACCGACCCAGAGGCGTGGATCGCGGCCAACGAGCGGTTCCACGAGTACATGGTCCAACTGGCGGGCTCCAGCGTCCTTTTAGACACTTACCAGCGACTCGGTCTCCCAGGGATCAACGCACGGACCATCAGCCACGCGACTCATGCTTCGACAGCCCTTTTGGATGACCACCGGGAACTCGTCGAGGCCTACGAAGCGGCCGATATCGACCGGGCCGTAGCAGTTTTGAGAAAACACGCCAACCGGCCCCGTGAAATGCGCGCACGCGAACGGGAACTCTCGGAAAAGCCGGCGGAATAGCCGGGTTCCTTTGACGAAATCCTTGACCTTGCCGTTTTAGTTTTTGTAAGATTGTACGACGATCTGTTGATCTGCCAAACTTCAGGTCACACCTAGCTTGACGCCATCACAGACAGTGTTGTCGCGGGCACACATTGATACCAAAGGAGATAGCAATGGCTTATGTTGTCGGTTCCCACCATGTAACGCTTTCGGTCGGACACGCACAGGAGGACGTTGATTTCCACACCAAAGTCCTAGGAATGCGGTTCATCAAGAAGACGGTGCTGTACGACGGGTCCGCCCCGATCTACCACCTCTACTACTCCAATGCCAATGGTGATCCTTCCTCTGTCGTAACGACTTTTCCCTGGGCACAAGCCGGCGTCTACGGATCACGCGGGACCAATCAGGCGCGTGAGGTCTTCCTCTCGGTCCCTTCAAATTCATTGGACTTCTGGGACAAGCGCCTGCAGCAGCACGACATTGACTCTCAGCAAACGGAAGTCTTCGGTGAGCGGCGAGTCAACTTCCGTCACCCCTCCGGCATCGAATATGTCCTGATCGGCAACGAGGGCGACCCGCGCGTAGGCTTTACGGGCAACGGCGTTTCGGCTGAAAACGCCATCCACGGCATTCACGGTACTGGCATTCACGTCTACGACCAGGACCGCATGGTCGAGTTCGCCCAGGACGTCTTTTCCGCCAAGGGAAATATTCAGGAAGAAGGCGACCGGGTCCGCTTCCAGGTCGGGGACGACAAGTTCGGAAACTACGTGGAACTGACCGGGAACCGCACTGACGACCAGGGCACATGGCGATACGGGGCCGGCACCTATCACCACTTCGCCTGGAACCTGGACAACCTCGAAAACCAAAACGAAATCAAGTTCGAAATTGAAGGTGCCGGGTACACGGACATCTCCGAGCTGAAGAACCGCACCTACTTCAAGTCCCACTATGTCCGGACCCCGGGCGGGGCGCTCTTTGAGCTCGCCGTGACCCATAACGAGGGCGGCTGGGACTGCGATGAGTCCCCCGAAGAACTCGGTCAGGCCTTCATGCTCCCGCCGCACTTCGAGGACCAGCGCGAATCCATTATGGCAAAACTGGAGCCCATCGAGAGCTAACCAACGCTCCAGCGACACACCACCAGCCTTTGGCCGGCAGATCTGCCGG
>NZ_ASZW01000055.1:0-10715 GCF_000468215.1 Arthrobacter sp. CAL618
TGGTTGGGTCCCCGGGTAGGAGTCCAGTGATTATGTGAGTTTCGCATCCGATAATGGGTGCAGGAGGAAATTCACCGATATGGCACGTAGACATACCCCTGATCAGGTCATCGCGAAGGTCCGGCAGGGCCAGAAGATGCTCAACGATGGACGGCCGATGATTGAGGTCGTGAAGGAACTGCAGGTTACCGAAGCGACCTGGTACCGGTGGCTGAACCAATACGGTTCCGAGCACAACGCCGGCCAGACCAAAGCGGTACGGGAGCTCGAGAAGGAAAACGCCCGGCTGAAGAAGCTGGTTGCGGAGAAGGAACTGACCATCGACATACTCAATGAGGTGGCGCGGGGAAAATTTTGAGCCCGGAACCTCGGCGGCGTGCGGTGCGCATGGCGCAGGAGAAGTTCGGGGCGTCCGAAAGACTCGCCTGCAAGATCCTGGGCCAGAACCGTTCCGCGTTGCGCAAGGGGCGGCCGGTCGCGAGCTTCGAAGACCACCGGCTGCGGGTCGATCTGAGGGCTGTTGCGGGGAAGCATCCGGCGTGGGGGTGGCGGAAGGCGCGCTGGCACCTACTCAGCCAGCCAGCCTGGCATGGGGTGGCCTTGAACGCGAAGCGGGTGCGCCGGCTGTGGCGACTCGAGGGACTTACCTGCAAGCCCAGGGCGCGAAAGAAGCGACGGACTGGGCCAGGGGCTGGTGAGCAGAAGCGGTTGGCTGCCCAGTATCCGATGCATGTGGTCAGCTTTGACTTCCAATCCGATGTGACCTCCTGCGGGCGCCATGTGAGATTCTTCAACGTCATCGATGAATACACCCGTACCGCCCTGGCCATCATCCCGCGGCGGTCTTTCACCGCGACGGATGTGGTCGCGGTGCTCGAGGACATCATCGCCGAAACCGGTGTCGTGCCGACGTATGTCCGCTCGGATAACGGGCCGGAATTTACCGCCGCGGCGCTGATCAGCTGGTGCCAAACCGCGGGGGTGGAGACCGCTTTTATTGACCCGGGGTCGCCGTGGCAGAACGGGTACGCCGAGTCATTCAACGCCCAATTCAGAAGGGAACAACTCACCGGGGAAATCATCGACACCCTGGCCGAAGCAAAGTACCTGGCCGATGAATGGAAACAGATCTACAATCATGAACGGCCCCATGGATCCCTCGATGGAATGACACCGTCGGCTTACTGGGAAAACTGGACCGCAGGAAACCAACTAGCTATCGCATAGCCACTGGACTGCTAACGGGGGCCCAACCATTCGTACCGTGGCGAATCCGCCCGAGGGAGTTCATAGTCGTTCGTCGCGAGGCATCTCACGCGACTACTAGTCAATTTCGATCTCGCGACATTGCACGCATTAGTCATGTGCGCTTTCGTCATTTCCTCGATGAGATATTCGAGAAAGGAGGTTCGTACATCATGAGTCTCACGGCTTCAGAGCGTACACATCTCTGTATTGGTCTGGGACTCACCCGAGACTTCGTCCTATATCGGGACCGCCTGTCTTCTCAGTCTGATCAAACCCTCAGGACAGGTAGTAGGTCTCCGGCAAGGGCGACGGTGCCGAGCAGGTGCGGCAACAACAGGGCAGAAAAAGGGGTGTGCACATTGTGCACACCTTGGGTGTCGGACTGGGGCGGATCGGTGCCGGTTTGGGGAGGTTTGGGGAGGTTTTCGGGGGAGGCCAGTGTTTGCAAGGGCTGAAAGCCGGTTCAAGTCCCACTTCGGGCACAGTGTTTCCCCTAGTCAGAGGCTGTTTCGCTCTCTGACTGTGCACAAACTGGCTCAGATGGTGAACAGGGTGTGCCTGTTCTGGTGGGTGGGTTACCGTTTCCAGTGCAGGGTCACCTCCTTTCTCTCCTGAAGCCCTTGGTGGGCTTTCTTACTACTTCATGGCGCAGTGGCGGGGAAGGTACATGACTTTGGTAAAAGTTCTTTCGAACGATTTTCCCTCCTGGTGCCGTTCTGATAGAGGAGTCACTGCTGGGCATGAGGGGCCGGAGTGCAACTTGGGGGACCGGGAGAGGGCCGAACTTTTGGGAGGAGATGAGCGACGGAGGAGCGCCGAACGAAAGTTTGGTCAGCTCCCGGCGCATCGCGCCCTGATTGCGCGGAAGACCCGCCCAGCAACAATGGGGATCAGAATGACACACCGCGATGATGCTTCTTCCCGATCTACCTGCCCTGGCAGGTGCGAGTGCGAGCTGTTGTCCGTAGCTGGCCTTTATGAGTTCTGGCCCAATCCCGAGTTGCCCGAGGAGCACCCGGATAAGTGGTTGGTCACTGCCACTGCTATTTCGACGTCGGCCACCGACGCGCTGGGGCATATCCACGAACGCTCACCGCTGATCATCCTCAAAGTCCTCCAAGCGGACTGGCTGGACCCGGCGACCACGGTCAAGAACCAAGTCCGAGAGCTGGTCAGCTCCGTGCCCGAGCCTCATCTGGTGCCCCGAGTCATCGGCAACGAAGTCGGCTCAGTGGGCACAATGGCCCACAGCTCATCGAATTAGCCCAATAGCTTGCCAATCACACTTGAGCCACCAAAGCGAGACAATTTCTCGGGCGGGGTATACGCGAATCTCCTAGTCAGACGGCACTAATGTCTTAACCGAAAACCTGGTTAGAAACGTGCGTTGCGGTGGGGGACCGGCTTGCGGAACAGCGCAATCGCCACTCAAGTCTGTGATTAGTCGCCATTCCTAGCGGACAGTCACACCAACAGTTCGCCCACAACGCTGAGCGAACCAGAACTCATCTCCAACGAGTAGAAGCGGAACATAGAAACCGGTACTGATTTCCGCTACGTAATCGGGCATGTTTCTGCTGGACTGACCAAGTTACGCTCCGTGATTGCGGATACGAACGAATTCGTTACAACCCGCTGTCCATCGCAGGCAGAAAGTCTACTGGGGAACGGTGCGCCCGTTACTAAGTCGAGGGGAATAGCTCAAAGAAGGAGCGGCCACAGCAACCGGAGCGTAGGCGTCGCATTTTCCGGATCATCTAGCGTCCTTGGGTGCTGGTCGGCGGTCCCGCGCGTAACCTCGGTTGATGCTTGCCTGGCGATGGATAGCGAGGCGGATGATCTCGACATGGTCGAGGTGCTCGATCTCCCGGCGGATAAGGAGTACTACCCGTCGTACGGGCGTGGGATCGACGAGTGGCCGTGCGGTCAGCCCTTTGGGAAGGTCACCAATGGCGAGCCGGGGTAGTACCGTGACCCCGACTCCTGCCGTGACCATGGCCAGAATGCCGTAATGGTCTTCAGCTCGGGCCACATAATTGGGGGTAAAGCCGGCAGCCTGGGTGACATGGTCAATGACTTCACCGGTAGGCCCGCCGAAGACGTCGAGGTCGACCATCGATTCTGCTGCCAACTGGACAACCGCCATCTCTGCCTGCCGAGCCAAGGGATGGGCCTGGGGCAGAACCACCATGTAGTCGTCATCGATGAGCTTCTCCCGCCGGTATCCGGGCACTCCGATAGGCCCGGCATGTCCGGGTTCATTGGCAATATCGACATCACTGGCGTCATCAGCTCACTAACGAATCCGAAGACCGGCCTCTTCTTTCTGGCACTACTGCCACCATTTCTCCCGCAGTCGCCCAGTCCGATCGACCACACCCTGCTCGTGGCAACAGTTGCCGGCTGCATCCTGCTCTACGGTGCGCTACTGTCCGCGGTTGCCGACCGGGTCGGTCGGTCACTCACCGCCGGCTCCGGACCGATCGTCATTGATGCCGTAGCAGGTGTAGTGCTCATCGTCCTGGGTATCACGGTCGTGCTGATCTAACACTGCCGATTAGCCGTCAGCCACCAAAGAGCTAGCCAAAACAATCACCGATGTGTTCGCCAAAGCCGCACGCTCAACCCTCGTCAATCGGAATCAGTTGAACCGCCATACCAGACCGCAATTAACCGCTATTCCCAATTAACAGTCACAACTGACCAAGTTACGCTCCGTTATTGCGGATACGAACGAATTCGCTACAAGGTGTGCATCGCGGGCAGAAAGTCGGCTGGGGCCGGATGTCCGTTATCGAATCGAGGGGAACAACCTAAAGAAGGAGCGGCCACAACAGCCGGAGCGTAGGCGTCGCCCTTTTCCGGATCATATAGCGTCCTTTGGGAGTTGGGGCAGCAAGCGCTAGGCCGAGACCAGTTCGTGCCAGTCCGCCACGAGGGGTAGGTTGTGGGCCTCGGACACGGAGTGGTGGGCAACATGACCGGCAGCGATGTTCAGGCCGGCGGCGAGGGCGGGGTCGCGGTCGAAGGCGGCCTTGACGCCCAGGTTCGCGAGGGCCGCCGCATACCGAAGAGTGACGTTGGTAAGCGCGTAGGTGGAGGTGTTCGGCACGGCGCCGGGCATGTTGGCCACGCAATAGAAGATGGTGTTGTGGACCTTGTACGTGGGTTCCTGGTGCGTGGTGGGGCGGGTGTCCTCGAAGCAGCCGCCCTGATCCACGGCAATGTCCACCAGGACTGAGCCCGGCTTCATGCGGGCCACCAAATCGTTGGTCACCAGCTTGGGCGCCTTGGCACCGGGGATCAGGACGGAACCGATCACCAGGTCCGCGTCCACCACTGACTTCTCGATCTCGTACTTGTTCGACGCAACCGTCTTGAGTCGGCCCCGGTACAGGGCGTCCAGTTCACGCAGGCGGTTGATGTTGATGTCCAGGATGGTGACGTCGGCGCCGAGGCCCAGGGCCATGGCGACCGCGTTGGTGCCGGCTACGCCGGCACCCAGGACAACCACGTTGGCGGGCCGGACGCCGGGTACGCCGCCGAGCAGCACGCCCTTGCCGCCGGCAGGGGCCAACAGAGAGGATGCGCCCATCTGCACGGAGAGGCGGCCGGCTACCTCGGACATGGGGGCCAGCAGAGGGAGGGCGCGGCCTACCTGCACGGTTTCGTAGGCGATGGCGGTGACGCCGGAGTTGATGAGCTCCCGGGTGAGTTCGGGTTCGGCGGCGAGGTGCAGGTAGGTGAAGAGGATCAAGCCCTTGCGGAAGCGGTGGTACTCGGACTTGATGGGTTCCTTGACCTTCATGACCATGTCAGCGCGGGACCAGACATCGTCCGCTTCGGTGACGATCTCTGCGCCGGCGATGGCGTATTCCTCGTCCGTGATGCCCGAGCCTAGCCCTGCGCCGCGCTCCACCAGGACCGCGTGGCCGTGCGTGCGGAACTCATGGACTCCGGCGGCGGTGATCGCCACCCGGAACTCGGTGTTCTTAATTTCTGCGGGGACACCAATGATCATTTCGTAGCTCCAGTCCAGACTCTTCTGAGGCCGCCGGATACTCGGTGTCCGGGCTTCCCCTTGACAGCCTTTGTAAGGGCGGCGTCTCAAATTTAATTACATTAGTATTGTTGACAATACTACACAAAGCGTTGGGTTGTGTAACCCAGCTCACAGCGAAGCGTCCCTTGATTTAGTGGCCGGCGGGGCCGGACGAGTGGAGACGAAGCTTCGAGGCCACTTCGGCCGTCATTGACCTGGGGCCAACCCACCCTCGAAAAACACGGCGGGCGCACCCTTGAAGGTGTCAAAGCCTGCGTCGTCGCACGGCTCCTGGCCCTCGCAGCGGAATCTGGCATAACTGGCTGACCGGCACGCCCCGAAAAGGATCGCTGATCGCCAACGACCACTGAATCCAATAGCAATTAAACATCTAGTAAACTATTAAATTGTCAACTATGAGACAGGATGGCAGTGGTCGCTAAAAGTTCCAGAACTCAACCGGGTCCGCTTGGTGGAGCTCATCGCAGCAAGGACGGAAACAGGATGAAAAGGGGAGCCTTAGGCTCGGTCGTACAGGAGTCCACTCCGGTCATTATCGCCCGCAAAATCCGCGATGCTATTGCCGGCGGTGACTTCGCTCCGGGCGTCCAGCTCGGAGAAGCTGAACTGGCCAAAGAACTCGGCGTTAGCCGCGGCCCTCTGCGCGAGGCCATGCAGCGCCTCACCCAGGAAGGGTTGCTGGTCAGTCATCGAAACCGGGGCCTCTTTGTGGTCTCGATGGACGAGGACGACTTCCGGGACATCTATCTGGCCCGCTCCGCTGTTGAGGCTGCCGCCATCAGCCGCGTGATCAGTACGGACCCCCAGGGTAGCGCCGCCAAGCTGATGGAAACTGTGCGAGCCATGGAGGACACCGCCGAGTCCCCGAACAGCGAGGCGATGACAGAAGCGGACATGAGCTTCCATGCCCTCCTGGTAGAGCTCGCAGGGAGTCCACGCCTGAAGAAAATGCATGACACACTTTTGACGGAGACGCAGATGTGCCTCAATGCCCTCAAGAGCACTTACGACACGGCCGATCGGCGTATTGCCGAACATAAGGGCATTGCAGAGGCTATTTCCCGCGGTGACTCGGACCTCGCCGAGAAGCTCATGGCCGAGCATATGGATGACGCGCTGATGCGGCTGATCCCCTAATCGCCTTCGATACACCCTGAGCCTTCCCAGAAGGGCGCCGGTGCAATGTGCCAACGGCCCTTTGCTGTGCCCCGATAACTTTCCTACCTGTTGCCTCGACAAGGGGACAGGGGCGTAATCTGATGAACGACACATTTGCTCCGGGCGCGGGGTTCACGACTCCAGACGAAACGTCCCGAGCAGGCAAGAAAGTGCTCCATCGGGCCATCGCTGCCTCGGCTATGGGTAATGCCACTGAATGGTTCGATTATGGCGTTACGCTGTAGCCGCCACATACATCACCGCCAACTTCTTCCCCCGGCGAAGGCGCCGTGGGAAGAGTCTGGACGCTCGCCTCCTTTGCCCTTTCTTCCTGGTGCGGTCGCTGGGCGGGCTGTTCTGGGGTCCCCTGGGCGACCGGATGGGACGCAAGAGGGTCCTGGCGCTGACCATTATTGTAATGGCAGCCCCGACCTTCGCAATTGGCCTTCTCCCGACGCACGCGCTGGTCGGCTGGCTGGCCTCGGCCCTGCTGATCCTGCTGCGAATGATTGAGGTATTCTCAACCGGCGGAGAGTACGGCGGTGCGGCTGACTTCATGGCCGAATACGCGCCGGACAAGAAGCGCGGCTTTTATGGCATCTTCCTTTAGTTCGGCACGCTGGGCGGCTTCGCCCTCGGTTCCCTCGTTGTTCTGCTCTGCATGCTGATCCTGGGTGAAGGTGCCATGACCGAAGGGGGCTGGCGGCTTCCCTTCCTGATTGCGGTCCGGTGAGTATTATCGGCATGTACCTGCGTAACAGGCTTGAAGTCACCCCGGTTTTTCGGGAACTGGCGGCCAGCGGAGAGCCGGAACCGGCCACGAGCACAGCTGCAAAGGACCTGGTGCGGCATTATTGGCGCCCCCATGCTGGCGCTCACCTACATGCCTACGTACCTTGAGGGTTCGGTGGGTATGGTTGCCAATACGGTGCTGACTCTGATGTTCGTGGGGCAGATTGCCGTGATGCTGATGATTCCGCTGGCCGGCGCCCGCTCCGACAAGATCGGAGGCAAGCCAATGTGGTTTCTTTTCCTTGATTGGCCTGTTTGTGCTGGCCATCCCGATGCACATGATCATGGCTAGCGGCTTCTGGTTTGCGATGCTTAGACGCGCGGGATGGCCATGTACTTGATCTCCAGGAACTCGTCCAGACCCACGCGTCCGCCCTCACGGCCCAGGCCGGAGGCCTTGATGCCGCCGAACGGAGCCGCCGGGTTGGAGACGATGCCCGTGTTCAGGCCAACCATGCCCACCTCGAGTTCGTCACCGACGCGGAAGGCGCGGTCCAGGTCCTGGGTGAACACGTAGCTGGCCAGGCCCCACGGGGTGTCGTTGGCCAGCCGGAGCACTTCCTCTTCGGTGTCGAACGGGATGACCGGAGCCACCGGGCCGAAGATTTCCTCGCTCATCAGCGCCGCGTCGGAGCTTACATCGGACAGCACAGTGGGGGAGTAGAAGTAGCCCTTACCCTCGGGACGGGACCCGCCGCAAACCACGGTGGCGCCCTTGGAAACGGCGTCATCCACGAGCTCCTGGACCTTATTCAGTGCCTTCTCCTCCACTAGGGGTCCGACATCGGTGCCGTCCACTGCGCCGTCGCCCACTTTCAGCTCACCCAGGCGCTTGGCGAGCCGGGCGGAGAAGTCGGCGGCAACGGAGCGCTGGACGAAGATACGGTTGGCGGCCGTGCAGGCCTCGCCCATGTTCCGCATCTTGGCAGCGAACGCACCTTCCACGGCGCGGTCCAGGTCAGCGTCTTCAAACACGATGAGGGGTGCGTTTCCACCCAGTTCCATCGAGGAGCGCATCACGTTCTTGGCAGCCTGCTCCAGCAGGCGCACGCCCACGCCGGTGGAACCGGTGAAGCTGACCTTGCGGGCAATGCCGCTTTCCATCCACGGGGTCACTACGTCGGAGGCCTTGGTGGTGGTGACAACGTTCAGCACGCCCTTGGGAAGGCCGGCCTCGATCAAGATGTCCGCCAGCGCCAGCGAGGACAGCGGGGTGAGGTTGGCCGGCTTGAAGACCATGGTGCAGCCCGCTGCGATGGCGGGGCCGATCTTCCGGGTACCCATCGCCAGCGGGAAGTTCCACGGCGTCACCAGGACGCATGGCCCTACCGCCTCCTTCGTGACCAGGATGCGGTTCTTGCCGTCACCGGTCGTGGTCATGTCACCGCCGATACGGACGGCTTCCTCCGAGAACCAGCGGAAGAACTCGGCAGCGTAGGCCACCTCGCCCCTGGCCTCGGCGAAGGGCTTGCCCATTTCCGTGGTCATGATCAGAGCCAGCTCGTCCTGGCGGGCCATAATCAGGTCGTAGGCACGGCGCAAGATCTCGCTGCGCTCCCGGGGCGCGGTCTTGGCCCACTGCTTCTGCACCCGGCCGGCCGTTTCGATCGCCCGGCGGGCGTCCTCGGGCCCGCCGTCGGCAACGGAAGCGATGACTCCCTCGGTAGCGGGGTTGATGACGTCGAACCGTGCGCCGGAAGCCGCTTCGGCCCATTCTCCGTCAATGTAAAGATTGGTGCTGACCTTGGCGACGGCGTCGAGCGCCTTCTGCGAGGTCTGCGGGTCGGTGGTTGCCTGGATGCTCATGAGGGATCCTTTTCGTGGGTGGAAGGGAGTGGCTGGCGGCTGCGCCGGGAGTTTACTGCCGCCTGTTCGCCGGGGTCTAAAAGTTGGGCCAAATGGCGGCCCTGCCTGGAACCATCGAGCTGCTTGACCTGCATGGCGCAGGAGAAGCCGTCGGTGAGGACCACAGTGTCGACCTCCGTCTGGCGCAGCGCCGGGGCCAGCGACTGCTCGGCCACCAGCATGCTGACGTCGAAGTGCTCCTTTTCGAAACCGAAGTTACCGGCCACACCGCAGCAGCCGGTTGCGTCCACGACGCTCTCCACGCCCACCGCGCCGAGCGCCGAACGCTGGATGCCGGCTCCGAAGACGGAGTACTCGTGGCAGTGTGTCTGCAGCACCACTCGCTCCGGAAGGGGCTCTGCCGGTGCGGGTATCCAGCCGGTTTGGGTGAGCTCTTCTATGTGCGATGCGAAGCTGCGCACGCGGGCTGCCACCCGGCGGGCCTGGTCCGTGTGGACCAGCTCGGGAAGATCCTTACGCAGCGCCGCGGCGCAGCTGGGTTCCACCACCACGATGGGGCGGTCCGTGCCGTCGTCGAGCGCCACTGCCGCTTGGCCCATCAGCTTCCTGGCGGTGTCCAGCTGGCCGGTGGATATCCAGGTCAGGCCGCAGCAGGCGTCCGCCGAGCATTCCGTCGTGGAACCGGAAGCGGCAAGAACACGCGCCGCGGCACCTGCCACCTCCGGCCGGAAGCCGCGGGTGAAGGTGTCCACGAACAGCACCACGCCGTCGGCATCCGGCCCGGCGCCGTCGTCGTACTTGGTAATGGGCCCGACGCCGGAAGCTGCCACTTCGCGGCGCCACTCACCGGCACCCGCGAAGCGGGGCAGCGCCCGCCGGGTGGTGAGCCCGCCCAGTGCGGAGGCCGCCTTGGCGAGCGGAGTGGACATCACAGCGTTGACCAGCGGCGCGATCCGCCCCGTGAGTTTGAGCCAGCGGGGCAGCCAGCCCAGAGACAAGTGCGACATCGGGCGGAGCTTGCCCGCGTAGTAGTGGGAAAAGAATTCGGATTTGTAGGTGGCCATGTCAACGCCGGTGGGGCAGTCGCTGGAGCATGCTTTGCAGGACAGGCAAAGATCCAGGGCTTCGCGGACCTCCTCCGACTTCCAACCTTCCTCCACAGTGCGGGCGCCGCGGACCATGTCCTGGAGCACGCGGGAGCGGCCGCGGGTGGAATCTCTTTCATCCTTGGTGGCGCGGTAGCTAGGACACATCACGCCGCCGGAATCCGTGCGGCAACGGCCCACTCCGATGCAGCTCTGGATCGCGTGTACCCAGGGGTCCGTGCCGCTGCCCGCGGATTTTTCCGGTGCGTCAGTCTCGGTGGTGGATCCGCCGCCGGCGCCGAGCGGGCGCAGGTCGAAGCTGGTGCGCCACTGCCGCTGCGGAATGCCCTCCAACGCCAGGTTACCGTCCATAGGATCAGGATCGGTCAGGGAGCCGGGGTTGAGTATTCCCTCCGGGTCCCAGGCGCGCCGGTAGGAGGCGAAGGCCGCCAGCATGCGCGGGGAGTACATCAGCGGCAGCAGTTCGGAGCGTGCCCGACCGTCACCGTGTTCGCCGGAGAGCGAACCGCCGTGGCGGACAACCAGTTCGGCGGCTTCCTTGG
>NZ_ASZW01000055.1:10725-13414 GCF_000468215.1 Arthrobacter sp. CAL618
GGCCGGCCTCGGTGCGCAGGTCATAGGTGATGCGAATGTGCATGCAGCCGGCACCGAAGTGGCCGTACATAACGCCTGTGAGGTCGTGGCTGGCCAGTACCTCACGGAAATCCGAAAGGTAGCCGGCCAAGTTTTCCGGCGCGACCGCGGAGTCCTCCCAGCCGGGCCAGGATTCACCGCCGGTGGAGAGCCGAGCGGAAAGCCCTGCGCCGTCCTCGCGGACACGCCACAGGGAGGCCCGCTCCTGCAGGTCCGGAACTGTGCGGCCGTCCACTAGCCGGCCGCTTTCCTTGAGCCGGGCCAGCAGCCGGTCCGCTTCGGCGCGGACCTCGTCCGGGTTATCGCCGTCGAGGTCAACATAGAGCCAGGCTTTGCCCTCCGGCAGGGCCGTCACGGAGCCGTCCCCGCGGCGGAAGCGCATGGTGTCAACGATCGCCTCGTCGATGCCTTCGACGGCAGCCGGTGAGAACTCCAGGATGGTCATGATGTCGCGCGCAGCGTCCACCACGTCTGCATAGCCCAGGCACACCAGCAGGGCGGTGGCGGGCTTGGGGACGAGCTTCATCCGGGCGCCTACAATGATGGCGCAGGTCCCTTCGGACCCAGCGAGGGCGCGGGCAATGTTGAACCCGTTTTCCGGCAGCAGGTTGGCCAGGTGGTACCCGGAAACCTGGCGCTGGATGCGGGCAAGCTCAAGGCGGAACTCGGACAGGTGGTTGTGGGCCAGGTCCTTGAAGGAAGTAGTCAGGGCGGCAGCGCGGGCGGCGGAGGCCCTGTCCTTAGGGTCCGTGGCACGCAGGCCTGTGCTAGTGGCGGTGAGCCGGGCGCCGTCGGACGTGACTACGTCGATCTCTGCCACGTGGTCAGAGGTCCTGCCGTAACGGACGGAGTGGTTGCCGCAGGCGTCATTCCCCAGCGAACCGCCCACGGTGGCGCGGTTCTTGGAGGACGGGTCCGGGGCGAAGGTAAAGCGGTTGCCCGTTGCCTTCTCCACTTCGCGGGAGAGGACAGACAGAACCACACCGGGGTCTACGGTCACGGTGCCCGCAGCCTCCTCGATTTCGTGGATCGAATTCATGTGGTGGGAAAAATCCAGCACGACGCCGGGACCCATGGCGTTGCCCGCCATGGACGTCCCGCCGCCGCGGCCGATCAGCGGCGTTGCCGTTTCACGGCACGCGGCAACAACCGCGACGACGTCCTCCACTGTCCGCGGAAACACCACAGCCAGTGGGGCCACCCGGTAGTTGGAGGCGTCGTAGGAGTATTCCGCGAGGCGGCGCGGAGAGCTGTCCGCGGCCACACCTGCCGATGCCAGGCGTGCCAGCACAGCCGGCTGACCGGGGTCAGGCGAACCGGAGCGGCGGGTGCCCGTTGCCGGGCGCGCGGGGGAGTGAACGGCATCAACCATGGTTGATTCAGGCCCCAGTCGTGGCGGGCACGGCTCCGGTGACGGCGCCGACGGCGTTTTCGAAGCGTTCGAGGCCGGTGGTGATTTCGTTGGCGGTGACGACGAGGGCGGGGATGAGGCGGACAACGTTGCCTGCGGGTCCGCAGGTGAGGGTGAGTAGGCCCTGGGTGGTTGTGGCCTGCTGGACTGCTGCGGCGGTGGCTGCGTCGGGGGTGCCGTCTTCGGCGGTGAACTCGATGCCCTGCATCAGGCCTTTGCCGCGCACGTCACCGATGACCGGGAAGCGGTTCTGGATGTCTTTCAGGCCGGACTGGAGCTGCTCGCCGCGGATCCGGGAGTTCTCCACGAGCCCTTCATCCCGGACGACGTCCAGGGTCGCGACGCCGGCGGCGGCGGAGACGGCATTGCCGCCGTAGGTCCCGCCTTGGGAACCGGGCCAGCCCTTGGACATCGTCTCGGTCGAGGCGGCGATCGCGGAGATCGGAAAACCCGAAGCGATGCCCTTGGCGGTGATCAGGATGTCCGGGGTCGCGGTGGAGTACTGGTGTCCCCAGAACTTGCCCATCCTGCCCACCCCGGCCTGGACCTCGTCAAAGATCAGCTGGATGCCGTGCCGGTCCGCGCGTTCACGCAGGCCTTCCAGGAACGCCGGCGGGGNNNCCCGCCGTCACCCAGGGCCGGTTCGATCAGGAACGCCGCCGTGTCGTTCGGTGCGGTGCGGGTCTGCAGCAGGTAATCGAGTTCCTTCAACGCGAACGCCACCGTGGCAGCCTCGTCCCACCCGTACCGGTACGCATACGGGAACGCGGACATGTGCACACCGGACATTAACGGAGAGAACCCGGCAGAGAACTTCGTCCCGGCAGTGGTCAACGACGCCGCAGCGACCGTCCGGCCGTGGAAGCCGCCCTGGAACACCACAATGTTCGGCCGGCCCGTGGCCATCCTAGCCAGACGGACCGCAGCCTCCACCGCCTCCGAACCCGAATTGGCGTAAAACACCGAATCCAGGCCCTCAGGCAACACCTCACCGAGCTTCTCGGTCAACTCCAGCAACGGCTTATGCATCACTGTGGTGTACTGCGCATGAATAATTTTGCCCACCTGCTCACGGGCAGCTTCCACCACCCGCGGATGGCAGTGACCCGTACTCGTCACACCAATACCGGTCGTGAAATCCAGGTAGGACTGGCCATCAGTAGCATGGATCCAGCTGCCCAGGGCGTGATCAACCACCAAAGGAGTTGCTTGCTTCAAGAGAGGGCTAAGGGAAGTCAT
>NZ_ASZW01000056.1:0-31970 GCF_000468215.1 Arthrobacter sp. CAL618
TGGTTGGGTCCCCGGGTAGGAGTCCAGTGATTATGTGAGTTTCGCATCCGATAATGGGTGCAGGAGGAAATTCACCGATATGGCACGTAGACATACCCCTGATCAGGTCATCGCGAAGGTCCGGCAGGGCCAGAAGATGCTCAACGATGGACGGCCGATGATTGAGGTCGTGAAGGAACTGCAGGTTACCGAAGCGACCTGGTACCGGTGGCTGAACCAATACGGTTCCGAGCACAACGCCGGCCAGACCAAAGCGGTACGGGAGCTCGAGAAGGAAAACGCCCGGCTGAAGAAGCTGGTTGCGGAGAAGGAACTGACCATCGACATACTCAATGAGGTGGCGCGGGGAAAATTTTGAGCCCGGAACCTCGGCGGCGTGCGGTGCGCATGGCGCAGGAGAAGTTCGGGGCGTCCGAAAGACTCGCCTGCAAGATCCTGGGCCAGAACCGTTCCGCGTTGCGCAAGGGGCGGCCGGTCGCGAGCTTCGAAGACCACCGGCTGCGGGTCGATCTGAGGGCTGTTGCGGGGAAGCATCCGGCGTGGGGGTGGCGGAAGGCGCGCTGGCACCTACTCAGCCAGCCAGCCTGGCATGGGGTGGCCTTGAACGCGAAGCGGGTGCGCCGGCTGTGGCGACTCGAGGGACTTACCTGCAAGCCCAGGGCGCGAAAGAAGCGACGGACTGGGCCAGGGGCTGGTGAGCAGAAGCGGTTGGCTGCCCAGTATCCGATGCATGTGGTCAGCTTTGACTTCCAATCCGATGTGACCTCCTGCGGGCGCCATGTGAGATTCTTCAACGTCATCGATGAATACACCCGTACCGCCCTGGCCATCATCCCGCGGCGGTCTTTCACCGCGACGGATGTGGTCGCGGTGCTCGAGGACATCATCGCCGAAACCGGTGTCGTGCCGACGTATGTCCGCTCGGATAACGGGCCGGAATTTACCGCCGCGGCGCTGATCAGCTGGTGCCAAACCGCGGGGGTGGAGACCGCTTTTATTGACCCGGGGTCGCCGTGGCAGAACGGGTACGCCGAGTCATTCAACGCCCAATTCAGAAGGGAACAACTCACCGGGGAAATCATCGACACCCTGGCCGAAGCAAAGTACCTGGCCGATGAATGGAAACAGATCTACAATCATGAACGGCCCCATGGATCCCTCGATGGAATGACACCGTCGGCTTACTGGGAAAACTGGACCGCAGGAAACCAACTAGCTATCGCATAGCCACTGGACTGCTAACGGGGGCCCAACCACAGGTTCTGGGCGGTCAATACACCGACGAACGAGACCATGCCTGTAAGCCGGTCCTTCACCGCGACACTTTTTCAGCACTCACCCGGCGGCAAAAATCCCATATGTGTGACTGTTAACCGAGAATGGCGGTTTTTTCACAGCTCAATTTGGCGGCTTCGATGTCTTGTAAGCCTTGAGATACGAGGCGTCTCGCGGAGTGACTTCAAAAGCTGTCCGTGTTGGCGGAACCATCAGGACTCATAATTCTCATATCTATGCCTCGAAACCCTATGCTCGAATCAGCGTAAGAAACATTAGATACGAGACACCTGGAGTGATGTGGCGAAGCTGATTGGATACGCACGAGTCTCAACTCGACCTCAGTCGACGGATCGGCAGGAGGCAGACCTGATCGCGGCCGGAGTGCGGCGTGATGACCTGTACGTTGACCAAGGGGTGTCCGGTGCGCGAGCGATGAGACCCCAGTTCGATCGGGCACTCGCTGCACTGGAGGCCAAGGACACTCTCGTGGTGACGACCCTGGACAGGCTGGGACGGTCAACCCAGAACATGCTCGACTTCGCCCAAGAACTCCGCGGCCGGGGAGCCGGTCTTCGGGTGTTGAACCTCGGCGGCGGCGACGTCGATACGTCCACCCCGATGGGTTCAATGTTGTTCACGATCATGGCGGCGTTGGTGCAGATGGAACACGACATCAAGCGAGAGCGGATCGTCGACTCGATCGGGAAACGGCGGGAAGCCGGCAAGGATCTAGGAGGAAGGCCACGTCTGATCAGTGACAGCAAAATTCGAAACGCTCTCAGACTCGTCGACAGTGGCGAGCCGGCCGCACAGGTCGCCCGCGACCTCGGCATGTCCCGCGCAACCTTCTACCGCCGATTACGGGAGCTGAACGCGAAGTAGAACACGCCACGTACCGCGGCGACTCACATATTTTGGCGACGGCGACGGTGTTTGAAACAAATACGAACGATTTTGGCACGTCCTGCAAGAGGCCCCTGGTCGATCTGTTTCCCAAGGTCGCCACCCGGCTTTGTGAGCAAGCACTGGCCATGTGCTTCGACCGGCCTACAGATTCTCGATGTTCGCCGCCGGGTCGTCGTCCGGATGAAGAACAAGGGAGCTGCCTTGCTGCCACACCCCACCAGCCACTACCTCATGAAAGCCCGAGGTTAGAGGTGCCGCATCCTGATCGAGTGGAGATGCTGAATGTGTTGAGCGTGGTGCTGGCAGATGTCGAGTATGAGGGGCTAGCCGTCCCTTCCCAGTTCATGGACTTCGCAATCGATGGGCGCCTACTGCGCGAGACGCTGCGGGTAGGGACGGACTTGGCTGCGATTGAGCAGGAGACGACATTGCTGCGTGCTGATTTCCCCCACGCCGCTGTCGAACAGATCGATCGGCTTACGCTCGCTTCAACCGGCGAGTTCAAGGATGGCCGCGTCGCTCTCTTCCTGTGCCCTGTCTGTGGCGATGTCGCTTGTGGAACGGTTAGTGCCCGCATCTCAACCGAAGCTCACACCGTTACCTGGGAAGACTTTGGTTGGCAAGACGGCTATACCAAGGAACCACCGCAGCCGTGGTTGTTCGAGCGTCAGCGGTTCACCTTCGATAAGACGGCATATCTAACCTTGATGAAGCAGCTCAGTGAACAATTCACCGAGCTGCTGCCGCCGCATCAAATAGAAGATGAAGGAAACCGGCGATCGGTCCGAGCCTGGCTGCGGCGGCTAAGGTCGTGAGGCTTGCGGCGGGCGGTGAGTGATCCACTCGCGGGACATCAAAACCGCCAATCGAAGCTGTGGTTAACCGCCATACCTAGCTAACAGTCACAATTTTGAGCGCTTCCTAGCGACCTCCACAGCGTCTCACTTGTCGGTGTCTCTGAATCCATCGTTACCGGACGATTAAACTAACCCGATGGACGTAGCCTCAATGATCATGGGCGCCTCGATCGCATCAAGCTGTGTTTAGGACGCGTTTCGTTTGGTGGAAGGCGATGATTGCCGAGACCAAACCAAGACCGACAAGTACCGCCATCAACATGGGAGGGCTGGCTCCGTAAGCGATAAGGGCAAGACCGGCGCTCAGAGCCGTCACCACGCCGGCCCCTAATGCTGCCGTACGTGGGTAGTGCATTGCTGCTGGTGTGTCGAATGTTGCGCGCAGTCGCATCAGGAGGACCGCGCCCACTCCGCTGACTAAGCCCAATGCGGGACCGACGACCACGCCCACAACAACAAAAATCATCACGAAACCAGCCTCGGGACCCGAACTGCCGTGGTGCTGTTGGAGCAATGCAGCATCAACAACGTAGACGACCGATAACCCAACTCCGGCAACGATGCCGACGACAGCGCCGATGACCGCACTACGAAGTAGAAGCTTCTTGGCGATGGCGAAAACCACACGCACGGATTCCGCACTCATGCCTAAACACTACCCACAGCATCGTCGGAGATCAGAGCGACAGATCGCTGACCGGCGAAGTCTGCCGAAAGGGCACCTTGGCTCTTGTCACCGAAACTGCGGTCAAGAAGCAATTAGATCCGAACACTGCGTCTCACTCGGCGTCAACCAGTGATCAAGCGGACACACAACGTCTCGCCAAGCTCCGTCTCTGAATCCATCGTTTTTGGAACGCGCTATCCCTGCTTTGTAGCGGTCCGCAGCGCTGTCGCGACGGGCCCGGTTCCGTCTTCTGTTGCGAGCTTTGCCGCCAGTTGGCGTGCTCCTGCGGCGTAGGCTGGCGTCGTGGTGGCTTGCGTGATGGCGTCGGCCAGCCGTTCGGTGTTGAGTTTTTTGTAGGGGACCGGTTGCGGGCCCGCGCCGAGGGACGTAATCCGTGCGGCCCAGAACGGTTGGTCCGTATAGATCGGGACGCTGACCGTCGGCACACCAGCGCGCAGCCCCGCTGCGGCGGTCCCCGCTCCGGCATGGTGGACGACAGCGGCCATCTGGGGAAACAGCCATACGTGCGGAACAGTACCAATACTGATGACATTGGGTCCGGAGACACCTTGTACGCCCTGCAGTACCGCGCGAACCCCGGCACGGCGCGCGGCGTCGAGCATGAATTCTGCGTCTAGGGCTGCACTGCTACCAAAGCCGATGAACACCGGGGGCGGTCCATCCGCGAGGAATTCGACCAGCTCCGCAGGTGGCTGCCAGCCCGGCTCAACTTCCGACCACCAGTAGCCGGTCATAGTGAGCCCGGATCGCCAGTCCGCCGGGCGCGGGAATACGGTGGGGCTGATGCCGTGAAGAACGGGACTGTTCGTTTTCCTTCGGGTACGGTCGGATGCGGACCGGGCCTTTTTGGGTAGGCCGAGCGTCTGGCGGATGCGGGCGCTCGGGGCATCATAGGGTGCTTTCCCAGCGGATATGAGAGACCCGAGAAGCTTGTTTCCGACCGATCCGAGGCTGCGGGCCGATCCCAGGGTCACGGGCGGATAGGCGGTGCTGGGTTCGATCGGCTGCAAGTGGGCACCGATGGCGGGGACACCGAAGGCCTCAGCAACATCGTAGGCATAGGGGGCGACCGCGTTGGCCAGGATCACGTCGGTACCGGCCTCGGCCGCAGCAAGGGTGCCGGTCGCAGCCAGGTCCATGTAGTCACCGAGTTCGCGCATGTACCGGCGCAGATCCCCGCCCGTGGCCTTCTTCCCCGGCGCGGCGGGGCTGACCAAGTGGCTCATATCTCCGGGCAGTTCGCGGTACTCACACCCGGCTGCGGTAACCAGCGGGGCATACGCGGCATTCGCCGCGATTGCGACGTCAAAGCCCAGCGCTTGAAGTCTGCTGCCAAGCCCAGCCATCGGGGCAACATCCCCTCGGGTCCCTGGCGTAATCATTAGTACCCGCATGACATTCCTCATTCCGCTTGATTGCGATCACCGTTCGCAATCAAGAATATAGTGGAATAGGTACGGAACCTAACCCAAACGGCTAGACAAAAGGCGGAACAGGCATGACCCCTCAAGACCGCGTTGATATCTGGCTGCGGCCGGAGCGTTCCGGCGTCGGACCGAAACCGGAACACTCACGCGCAGGAATTGCCGCGGCGGCGATCGATATCGCCGACCGGGACGGCCTGACGGCGGTGTCCATCCGACGAGTGGCCGCCGGCATCGGAGCAGGCGGGGCGTCCCTGTACCGGTATCTCAAATCGCACGACGAGCTCATCGAACTCATCGTTGACGCGGTCAGTAATGAATACGACCTTGACCCCTCCGATGAACCACCACCGATCCAGCTGTTGAATCTGGCACGGCAAGGCCGGGCCATTATGCACCGGCACCCGTGGCTGGCTCCGCTGCTGCTGACCCGGCCCTCAATGGGCCCCAACGCTCTCAAATATCTGGAGCGAGCCTTGTCCGCAATGAAGCCGGTGGACATGCCGGGGCCCGCCAAGCTGCAGACCGTGGCCATGATGACAGCCATCACCTCCGCCTTTGTACAAAACGAGCTGGCATCAGCCGACAGCTCCACGACGGGCCTCGACGGGGCGAACGCGCGCCTGCAGTACCTCTCCGATGTAGTCCAGTCCGGGAACTACCCGCTACTGGCGGGCGCACTCACCGGGCAACACGAACCCAAGAGGCCAGAAGAAGTGTTCAACAGCGTCATCACCAATTACCTGGCGGGCGTGGGCCTTCAAATCGCCGCCAGTCCCACCTGAGGGCACCTGAACCGCCAAACCGAGCTGCGGAAACCCGTCATTCTGAATTAACAGTCACAGTGAAGGACCGCTGAATAGGACGACAGGACCGCCAACCGAAGCTGCAATTAACCGCCATTCCTGGCTAACAGTCACACCCATATGAAACCTCGGTTTAAGGATTCGCGTTTGCCCCGCCCGTAAAACTGTCTCGCTTAGGTAGCTCTAGCGCTACAGTGAGACCTATGGCCGGACACATCATCGGATACGCACGCGTCTCCACCAACGAACAAGACCTCACCGCCCAACGCAACGGGCTAGCCGCACTGAATGTCCCCGAAGACCGGATCTACGTCGACCACGGACTGACCGGTACCAACCGCGAACGACCAGGACTCCGCGAGGCCCTCGCCGCTTGCCGGGCCGGCGACACTCTCGTCATCACCAAACTCGACCGACTCGCACGATCACTCCCCGACGCTCGCGACATTATTGAAGACCTCACGAAACGAAACGTGAAGCTCAGCATCGGCGGATCCGTCCACGATCCCACCGACCCCGTCGGCCGGCTCCTTTTCAACGTCCTCGCCATGGTCGCCGAATTCGAATCAGACCTCATCCGCGCCCGCACCCGCGAAGGCATGCAAGTCGCCAAAGCCAAAGGCAGACTCCGCGGCAAACAACCCAAACTCACCAAGTCCCAAGAAGCACACCTCATCTCCCTATATAAGGGAGGACAACACACCACCACCGAAATCGCCGAACTCTTCAAAGTCGCCAGATCCACGGTGTACCGCATCGTCCAGCGAACGCCGGGTTTCAGTCAAACCTTTTAGGTTGCCTCTTCCCCCTGACCTCTCTTCATCAATCTAAGGGTGGGGGCAGGATTTGCAGAGATGGCTACAGGGGTTACTTTTGTAAACTCAAAAGCCACGGAGATGGAAGAGCATTCGCATCGTTGATGGGCGCCGAGCAACATCTTCGAGGTCTATCACCTTCGTACCTCGCGCGCGAAGCGCGTATCAAAGCTTTGACTGGGCATTACCTTTACTCAATTGCAACCATTTCGCATGATCGTCTAACGAGGGTAATTGCTCTGTCGTGAGACGATCAAACAGTGAGTGCCGCGGATCTAACTGCCGAGACAATGGAGCTTTTTCGCCGATCGGGCCTCGAAAGCCATACAACATTTCTGCTCGGGGCTGGCGCTTCTGTAACCTCTGGCTTGCCAGGGTGGGATGAATTCGCGACCAGGCTGTTGGTCCAGAGCGGGTCCGTTGCTTCTGCTGAAACGGCAGAACTACTCCTCGATCGGCAGGACCCGTTGATCGTTGTCGAAGCGGCCCGGGTTGCGTTCGGCGCTCGATGGGGACAGAAACTTCGTGTGGCCTTGTACGAAGGCGTAACCAACCTAAAGCCTTCCCCGCTTCATCTGGCAGCGGTGGGCCATCTCCTCAGCGCTGATGGGGACGATACTAGTTTGGCGACTCTAAACTTCGATACTCTTCTCGAGCAGGCCATCGAAAGCGAAACGGGCGAGATGGCACTTTCGCACCTAGAGAATGTCTATGAAGACAGCAGCCCAGGCGTCTACCACCTTCACGGAGTCATCACACCTCATCGTTCAGACTCTGTGGTCCTTACGCTGACTGATTTCAGTGATCTTATTGCCGATGCGGAATCTTGGCAGCTGAAGTACTTGCAGTCTGCTTTGGACAGGGGCGTGCTCATTATCGCGGGCACGTCGTACCGAGATCCAGATGTTCGTCAATGGTTGCATGCAGCCCTGCGAAAAAAGCCCTTGAAACATGCTGCCTTGGTGCTTCTCACGCGGCAGGGTTTTTCGGTCTCCAAAGATGAGTACGTCGAAATTCAGTCCGCCCTGAGTGACCAGTGGCGCGCGGTGGGACTGCAGCCGGTGCTGCTGGAAGATCATTCCGACGCCGCGCAGATCATTCGTGAACTTCGATATGTCACCCTGCCTTCGTACCTGGCACCTCAGCAGCGATCGCGAGCTCTATGGAATTCGCACGTTACGAGGTTCGATGAATTGCAGCAACAGTACGTCGATCAGCTCGAACGGGACGCGTTGACGATGCGTGAAGCACTCGACGTCGAGCGATTGAATGTAACGCTTTGGCTAGCGAACGGTGAAGGCCAAATCGTTAGGTGGGCGGCCCAAGACCGGGTGTATCGAGATCAAACCTCGTTACGAGAGGTCAGCACCGGACATGACAGTGAGTGGATTGCGGGTAAGGCGCTGGGAGTAGATGAGGTTCTCTTTACAGACTTACCAGAAGGCACCACTCGTCGATGGAGATCTGTTTTAGCTGCGCCCATTCCAGTTCCTCACCCAAATTATCCTGCACATTCAGCTGCGGTTCTGACATTCGGGTTACCCGATGAATCCTCCAGCTACGAGGCTTCCAGCATGATGTGGGCCGAACCTCTGTCAGACATAGCCGATGCGTGGGGATTACGGCTCTCATCAGTAGCATTCGGTGAGTGAACCCGTAGACTGATAGACAACGTAGGAGGGACGACACCATGGCGAAACAAGCCAACTCAAGCTCGTATCAGGTCCTCGGTAAGGGCATCTACCGGGTTGGTGCCGTGCGGAGAAGCGCGGTGACAGGGCGTTACGTCACAAAAAATACGGCTACAACTTCGGCTCGTACTACTGTGGGCGAAAGTAAGAACTCAGGCGTCACTGCGAAGAATCGTTAGACGACGCGGAGGATGAAAAATCACGCACCTTGCCTCCAGGTTGCACTCAGGCGACGGTGCTCGCACGTCGGACGAACCCCTTATGGAATCGCGCAGATAAACGGCGACCCGGCACTCTCGTTTTGACAGGCCGTTTCCCTAGGTAGCCGACTCACTGCCGTCTAGAGTGAGTCCATGCTTTCCGATGAAGAAGTCGCGGCATACCTCGCCGTTGGCAATGAGCTCCGGGCGATCGAATTTAAAGGGCCTCTTAATACGGAGTCTCCCGAATACATTGCCAAAGTTGCGCGCGCTGCCCTGGCAATGGCAAACCAACGGGATGGCGGGTACGTCATTCTTGGAGTCATTGACGATGACCCGATGAGCTCCGCCAATGGTCTCAGTCAAGAACACCTAGCATATTGGAGCAACCAAGATTGGGTCGCCGATAAAATCAACCGCTTCGCTGATCCGCCCCTTGACTTAAATGTTGCGACTCGACGCCATCCGTCTGGGGGTTCCCTAGCCGTGATAAAAGTGGCTGAGTTCTCACAGGTGCCCTCACTCTGCATGAGGGACAGCGCGGCCGCCATCCTGAAGTCCGGTCAGCTCTACACAAGATCGATCCGGAAGCCAGAGAGTACGAGTTACCACACACAAAACGAGGTACGTGAACTCCTCGATTTAGCAATAGCTAAGGGCCTACGACGCTATATCGAAACTGGTCAGGCGGCCGGAATTTCCTTCGATTCAGTCAATCCGGTGGCGTCACCCTACCAAGACCAAATCGACTTGGCCTATAACCGGGTGAGCGTTAATCAGATTACTACGCAACCTCACTTTCGGCATCTTATCTACCCTCAAAGACTAGATAGCTCGCGCATCCCATATTCCAGGCTTACGCAAGTTGTGAACGATGCCACGGTGAGATTACGGGGATGGCCATTTCCGTTCGTGCAGAACCCCTCTCGCGATGAGCACTTCATCCACGAGACGACGGCGTACGGCCACCATCTGGAAAGTTGGGCTATGTTCACAAGCGGGTTGTTCGCCGATATCCGGCGAATCGGAGATTGGCCGTCGGATGGCGACACCTACACCTCAGACGATGACCCTCGAATCGCAGGGAATATGCCCATGTGGTTCGCCCTGCTTCACTTTACTGAAGCCCTCGAGTTCGCGGTGCGTCTCCGCCAGGCCATGAACCAGGAAGAACCGATGGTGGTGCGCTTCGAGGGCCTGAACCTGTCTGGGCAACGTCTGGTAGTTGCAAACAACAATCGAAGCGGCTTCTTCAGCAACTACATATACGAAGGATCAACCTGGTCGAGTGGCGAGTACCTGGTTGATGATGACGCCGCCCTAAAGGGAACACGGACCATGGCTGTAGATGCCTCCCTCGACCTGATCGCTCGATTCGGCTGGGACTCAGCCACCCCGGCCATGCTCCAGGGGATCCAAGAGGAGACGTTTGACCGATAGCTAAACGGTTCCCTCGTACCTTCGTCTACGCCATCGGAAAGAGACGATAGTAGAACACTAGGCATCTTCGACTCTCGGTCAGTTCGCTCCGAAGTAGGCCAGAAGGGGGGCACTAGCCAGGTCTTTTGACGCGCCCTCGTCGATGAGGATGTCAGCAATCGTGACGGTGACCACCATCGCGGCAAGTCTGTGCGCTTCGAGCTCTTGGTCCACGTGCCGGGGCTTACCCTTCCCCATGGTCTCGCCGTCATCAGTAGGAGCATATTGACCAGCCAGGAAACCCGTCGCGTGAGCCCATGTGGAGTCCTCTCTCCATAGGCGGTAAACCATCCGGAGGTTCAGATCTGATTCTTCGACAGCATGGGCCAGTTTGTCTGCCCCTGTTTTGATCACCTTGTTCTCAGAAATATTCAGGACGAACTCCTCCATTTCGTTGACGTCGATGTCTGATGGGAGTCCGTTGCGCTGCATGTACTCGTGAGTCTTAGTTTCGTTCGTTCGCTCGTTAGCAAGCATCGTGTCAACAGCCCCCGCGCGCTCTGATCGAGGCATGTCCCCGAGCCAGAGAATACGGATGGTCAGCTCCCAGAACGCGCGCCGGTTCGGAGCGGCTGCATGTCCCAATCCTGCGGCTTCAAGAGTGGCGATGATCCGACTCTGTTCGAATGTTGCCCGCAGCCAGCCCACGGCGAACTGGCTGACTCGGCTTACTGGGACCCCGCTGAGGTCAACCCTGAGAACAGCTTTTGCTGCACGAAGAGTGTAATCAGCAGCTATCGATTGCTCAGAGATTTTGCGCTTGGATTGGCGTTCCCGCTTTGCTCTACTTCCACTCATAGGACCACTCTACGTACGCTCGATTCTGAGCCACGGACTCCCCTACTTCTTGCTCTAGGAGCTGGTTACCTGGCGCAGTCCGCGCTGTCCGCTGCATTCGCGGACGCACGTGTAATACTGACTTCCAATGAGTGATGAACTGAGCCGCCGGCGACTTCTTAAGAATCGCCGTGACCTTCGCCGGAACAAAGCGCTTATCGCAGCTCTTCATCAGGAGACTGACGCCCAGAGGGCTGACGTCGCATCACGGACTGGGACGATGCACACGCGTGCTTCGATACTCGTAGCGGCGGCAAGCCTCTCAACCGCACTGCAAGTCGGTCAGCAGGGGCCTTGGTTCGTGGGTGCTGTCTGGCTTTCAGTTACGTCAGCCATCCTCGGCGCCCTAGTGCTTCTGCCAGGCTTGGGAGACCAGCTAAACATTGAGCAGAATGAGACGGACCTGTGGGGACAAGAACCTACGGAGTTCACTCGTGATCTCATGCATCAGAAGTGGGACCTCCTACGTGACGACGAGAAAGCACTATTCTGGCGCAAAAACGTCCTTCTAACTGGCTACGCGGCTCTAGCATTGTCATTAGCTGCTGCTGCCATGCATCTTTCAACCAACATAGACTCAGAACCGGAACCTAATGCCCCCGAAACCGTCGTCACCTCCACCCCCACCACCTAAGCGACCAAACAGTACTGTTCGAGTGGTGAAGGAATCTGATAGCAACTTCAGCTCACGACCGCCGAAAGTTCCAGAGCCTAAGCCCAAGGGCAAGTAGCGGATTAGGCGCATGTAGCTAAGCGAGGCGCCTGTAATGGAAGCACCAGTCCTAATAGATTGGCCGCCATGACCCCTTCACCAAACACAGTTGATAAGTATGGCTGGTTACCGGAGCCTGTCGAATCAGTAGCCTTCCGTGTCGGTGACGGTCGAAAATTGAGCCATTGTGACGGTTGAAAACTGAGCCACCTGTTCCGAACGATTGGATGGGTGATTACTGTGGAGGATTGGGCGCTTATTAGGCGGTTGCATCTGGCTGAGGGTGAGTCGATGAGATCGATTGCTAGCCGGCTGGGTATTTCAAGGAACACGGTCGCGAAAGCGGTCCAGGCCGCTGATCCGCCTAAGTATGAACGGACGCCGCAGGAGTCCGCTATCAAGGCGGTGGAACCGAAGATCCGGGCTCTGTTGAAGGACAATCCGCGGTTGCCGGCGACGGTGCTCGCCGAGCGGGTCGGGTGGTCCGGGTCGCCGGCGTGGTTCAGGGAGAACGTGGCCCGGATCAGACCGGAATACGCCCCGGCTGATCCCGCGGACCGGATCAGTTATGAGCCCGGGGACCAGGCGCAGTGCGATCTGATGTTCCCGCCGGTGAGGATCCCAGTCGCAGGTGGCGAGCCGAGGGTGTTGCCGGTGCTGGTGATGGTGTGTTCGCATTCACGGTTCATCACGGCCACGATGATCCCGTCCCGCACCACCGGGGACCTGCTGGCGGGGATGTGGGTGCTGATTAGCGGCCTCGGGGCTGTCCCTCGCCGGCTGATTTGGGACAACGAGTCCGGCATCGGACGCCGCAATTCTTACGCCGCCGGCGTGTCAGCGTTCGCCGGGGTGTTGGCCACGAGGATCGTCCAGGTCAAAGCCTATGACCCGGAGTCCAAGGGCATTGTGGAACGAGCTAACGGATACCTCGAGACGTCCTTCTTACCAGGAAGGTCCTTCTCCTCGCCGGAGGACTTCAACACCCAGCTCACCGCCTGGCTTGAGTTAGCCAACACCCGAGTGGTCCGGCGCATCGGTGCCCGCCCGATCGACTTGGTGGCCGCGGATCGGGCCGCGATGCTGGCGTTACCGCCGGTGGAACCGATCACGGGTTTCCGTGCCAGGGTGCGGTTGCCCCGGGATTACTACGTCCGGGTCGCCTCCAACGATTACTCCGTTCACCCGCAAGCCATCGGCCGGTTCGTGGACATCACCGCTGACCTCACCACGGTCCGGATCAGTCTGGACGGCCGGACGGTCGGGGCCCATGCCCGGTGCTGGGGCACGGGGCAGACCCTCACCGACCCTGCCCATGTCCAGGAAGCGAGAGTGCTCCGGGAAGCATTCCAGAACCCTCACCGACCAGCCCAGGAACCAGATGGAACCCTACGGGATTTAGGTGACTACGACCGGGCATTCGGTGTGGTCCTGGACGCAACACCGGTGCTCTCATGACCGGGGTGAAGGACATAGTCGGGCAGATTGAGTACTACTCGAGGGCGATGAAGGCACCCCGAATCCGGGAGTCCGCGACCAGACTCGCCGAGCAGGCACGCGAGGGCCATTGGTCGCACGAAGAATACCTCGCAGCGGTCCTGTCCCGGGAAGTCGCAGCCCGTGAAGCTTCAGGAACCGAAACAAGGACCCGGGCTGCGGGGTTCCCGGCCCGTAAATCGTTGGAGGACTTCAACTTCGACCACCAACCTGACCTCCGGCGCGACAAGGTCGCCCACCTGGGCACCGGCGCGTATCTCGCTGAAGCATCCAATATCGTCCTTCTGGGCCCGCCGGGAACCGGGAAAACCCACCTTGCCACCGGGCTCGGCATCCGCGCGACCCAACAGGGCTACCGGGTGCTTTTCGCTACCGCAACGGATTGGGTGACCCGACTCCAAACCGCCCACCAGAACGGTAGGCTGCCGCAGGAGTTGCTGAAACTACGCCGCTACGGGCTGATCATCGTCGATGAAGTCGGCTATATCCCGTTCGAACAAGACGCCGCGAACTTGTTCTTCCAACTGGTCTCCAGCCGCTACGAACACGCCTCGATGATCCTCACCTCGAACCTGCCCTTCGCCCGGTGGGGAGATGTCTTCGGCGACCAGATCGTCGCGTCCGCGATGATCGACCGGATCGTTCACCACGCCGAAGTCCTCACCCTCAAAGGCACCAGCTACCGCCTCAAAAACAGTGGCCTCGACTCGCTACCCTCGACAAGACCAGAAAACACGGCAGAATAAACACGACGAAGTGGCTCAGTTTTCAACCCGCAAAACGGCTCACTATTCGACCATCACTGACACCTTCCGATTAGCGCGAGCCGATGAGTGCGCCTTCAGGATAGGCGACCTGGCATCGCAGTGGTCGTCGGACGGACCTCTCGACTTCGAGCAGGTCCGCCAAGGCGAGTATGTGCAGCTGTTCGTGACTCGGCTACGGCCGGCGCCACCTGAAGCGTCGCTGCTCTTCAGCGAGGCAGTGAACCACCTTCGCGCGACGATTGATAACGTCATCTGGTACCTTGTCGAACGCGAGCACGGAGAGCTTACGGGCTACCCTGCGACGTTGGTCAACATGCCGATCGTTCAGGCGCCCACATCCTTCGACAACTGGATACGTAAGAGAGTCCAGAATAAGATCAGCGCATTTGGCGAAGGAACCCCGTTGCATCAACGGATGCGCGCGCTTCAGCATTACGCTGACTTGCAGAGCAGCATCCCCTCGATGGGCGAGCTTCTGGCCAGGTTGACGGGTCAAGCGGTCGAACGGGCACACCCTCTACTTCTCCTGCAGGCGTACTCGAACTACGACAAACATCGTTCGATTCGCGTTGCAGTCGCCAGAACGTTCGGATCGAGCGACGCGACACCACTGGCCACTCAAAAACTCGATCATCAAGCAATCCGAGTGGGTGACGCTCTAGGCCCGAAAGTACGGTGGGGTCAACCAGCATCTCAGGATGCCAGCACAGCACTGATGGTCGAGAGGCCCAGCCCTTTCACTGCTTGGGTTAACCCGACGAAGGAACTAAACGCAATGAGGCGCCACGTCAGCGACGTCGTACTGCCCATCCTGCTTACGGGCTTGGAAATGCCGAATGGCCTACCGCCAAGAATCTCGTTGGGTGATGATGGACGATCCAACCGTGAGCGCTTGAATTCAGGAACATGGGAGGACGCAGAGGCCCGCATCGGCCCCGTTGTTCGAGCCCGGTATGAGGAAGCAATGGCGAAAGAACCCGAGTTTGCCCCCATTGCCGAAGATGCACCAGACGCTCCCCCTCCTGAATGGCACTGTTGAAGGTTTGATTGACTTTGCCTCTAGTCCTACGGAACGCCGATAACGTTCAATTACGTCAAGGGAGGCATGAAACTAGCCCGAAGATTCCCGAACCCTGTTGCGTACGGGTGTGTCCCAGCGCGTCACAAATGATGGGCGGGTGATCGCCCAATCAAATTCAGACCGCCTGGCTTCTGGCGTACGAACCCGAACCGCTCGTAGACAACGGCTATTCTCTCCGACGCTGCGGTTACAACGACTGGGACTGCGGCGGGAACGAAGTCCTCGATCGCGGTCCTCGCAAATTCAAGCCCGCTCATCCGCGCTCCTGGTGCGGACGCAAGTGCCTGCGCCACCCAGTAGGGCCCAGGCGGTCGGACCAATATCAGAGCTTGGCTTAGCGCGGAAAGGCTGCCGCCCGTTGATGTCGCCAAGAGCACGAGCCCGACCACCAACCAGAGAGGGGGCAGAAGCCCTACCCAAGGCACGATGGTGTCACCCAGGAGAGTGAGAGAAAACAGCCAGATCATAAATGCGAATAGTGAAGCGAGGAAAACAAGAACCATAGATCCGAAACGCTGCAGTGTCTTCTTAGTACTTCTGGCTTCAGTCAGAAGAATCACGGCATCGCGGGAGCTCGAGGTGATCACGTCCCCTGACGGCATGTACATCAGGAAGAGGAGAACGAGGATTGGCAGCGTTATCGCGGCTTGCAGCCGCTTTTGCCAAGCATTCCGAGGACTTTTTCCTCTGCTTAGTGTTAAGGACGTGTTCCAACTTAGCGGAAGCAGATCGACAATACGGGCGCGCTGCACTTCTATCTGACCGCTGGCGAGAGGTTCCATGAGACCTGATCCTACGGATTCAGCATGACGATACCTATTGTAAATTTGCTGCTGGATCAAACGGGCCTGCCGAGGGTTTACTTGGCGTATGCCCTTGGTTCCGCGGAGCGCCGAAAACACTTGCATACGTAGATTGGCTTGCCTTCCTGGGGAAAGAAGTCCTGATACCTACCCAAGAGTCGTAGCATGCATTCTCTAGCTGACGGCTTTCCTGAGTTCGTCGACGATTATCGTGGCCCTCCGGTCATCGCCAGCTTCCATCCAGTTCGTTACGAAGGCGATGCTGAGACCCAGTTCCGGTTCAGCAAACGAGACTTGACCACCAGCACCGTCGTGACCGAACCCGTCCGCGGAGACGTAGTGCCGCGCCTCCGAGTCGAGCTGAAAACCGGCTCCCCATCGGGGCCACGGGGCAGGTGCCGGGAACACCGGCGCTCCTTCGCTTCGTGCCTCGGTGGCCAGTTTGAGCACCGTCGGGTCGAGGCGACGGGTTGTGGCTGTGTCATGGATAACCGATGACCAGGCAGCCGACAGCCCTCGAGCGGTCGCGATGCCGCCAGCTCCGGGAAACAAACCAGCCCGGACGTCGGACCGGTTGAAACCGGAGTTCGGGCTGACCAGTTCCTGAGGGAAGGCCTCCCCCAGCGTCATCGCATGGATGGACCAGTCAATGACTCCGGGCTCGGCGGCAGCAATCTGCATTTGGACCAACTCGCGGAGACTTTCACCTGCCTCCAGGTGGGCAACGTTGGCCTGCTCGTTGGCAGGGACGCCCACCCGCAGGTCGGCGCCCAGTGGTCCCGTGAGGGTGTCAGCCAGGTACTCACCCGGCATCTTGCCGGTGACACGGCGGATAATCTCGCCCGTGATCCAGCCGTGCGTCAACGCGTGGTACCCGTACCCGAAACCGGGCGCCCACAGGGGTTCCTGTCCAGCAATCAAGCCAGTCATGGTGTCCCAGTCGAGCGCTTCCTCAAGGGTTACTGACCGTCGGGGTGCCGATACTCCCGCGCGGTGGGATAGCGCATCACCAATGGTGACCTTGTCTTTGCCGTGGGCGCCGAACTCCGGCCAGATGTCGGTGATCGGATTGTCATAGTCCAACCGACCGGCTTCAACGAGGCGGGCGATGAGGATCGACATGATCCCCTTGGTGCAGGAGAAGACGACCGTCGAAGTTTCGCTGGTCCAGGGTGTGGAATCGCGGGCGTCAGCCACTCCGCCCCACAGGTCAACCACCAGTTCTCCCTGGTGGTGGACCGCCAGGGCCGCGCCCATCCGGGGCTTGCCCTCGAAGGCGGCTGCAAAGGCGTCCCGCACCGAGGCGAAGCGCCCATCGACTGAGCCATGAATACCGTGCTTTTCGCTCACGCGCTGACCTTTGCTCGTGCAATTGAAACTGAAAGTGATCCATCCGTCGCCCAGGACAAGGGTAAAGGATCCGAGATACCGCTAATGAAGGTTCCATCCCTATCAACGTTCTCGAACGCCAGGAGCACCCACTCCCCCGATCGGGTTTGCACCGCGCGGCCAGCGTAGAGCTCATCGTGGGTCAGCTGAACCGCTGAAGCGGTAGCGAGAGGACGCTTCAGGGAATCCGAATCGAGCGGCAGCGCCCAGATGCCGCCCTGCACTCCGTCCGCCTCGCGCGCTCCGGTCAGGTGATCGGTATCGCAGGAGAAGAGAAGCACTGGCCTGTCCTCGATGGTCACCAGCTGGACCACTTCGATGTGGGCGAACCCTGCACCGGGTTGACTCAGCGGCGGCTGGGTAGTCCATTGCTCGAGATCGGTTGACGTCGCGTGACCGATGACGCCCCGGTCCCGCCCAACGCCCGATCGCGATCGTGCGGTGAGGAGCATGTGCCACAGGCCGGTGGCATCGCGGTGAATCCACGGATCGCGCCATGTCTCCTCATGCCAGGTGGCATCGGTGAGAGTCTCATACCAGCGCGGGTCCGCCGAGATGGGGTCGGTCTGCTTAATCCAGGACGAAAGATCGGAAGAGAGAGCCCGCCCAACCGTTTCCACGTTCGTCACCGCGTGCGGGGACAGGAAGCGTGAACCGGTGTAGAACATGTTCCACACCCCGTCGTCACCGCGGACAACGCTGCCGGTCCAGGTGGCGCTGCCATCAAAGGAGCCGGACTCCCCCGGCTCAAGCACCACTCCGTGGTCCTCCCAAGTCGTCAGGTCCGTCGAGGTGGCGTGCCCCACGCGGGCGTTCCGGTGCCGGAGATTGGGATCCCCCAGCGACTTCGGGGCATGGAGGTAGAAGAGGTGGTGCGTGTCGCCGTCGTCGGCGTGCCAGAAATCCCAGACCCAGTGGTCGGCGAGAGTGAAGCTCATGGTGATGATCCTTGGTTGAAGCGGGAAGTGAAGCGGCGTCAGCCCTTGACGGCACCCTGAAGCAGCGCACGGACAAACTGGCGCTGGAAGGCGGCGGCCATGAAAGCTACTACGGCAACGGCTCGACGGCGGCCAGAGCGCCGTCGTGGTGAATTCATAGGTGACTCCTTCGTCGACGATTCTCTTCAGGAGATCCACAGTGATAAATGCTAAATCAATTCAGCACCCAGCTTGGAGCCTATTCGGCGATTACGCAAGTGGTTTGCCAAGTCGTTATGGAGAGCTAGCATCGAGCAGGAGGAACTAATGACAACCAGGCGTGTGACCCTTGCCGACGTCGCACGTCGGGCTGGTCTGTCCTCGTCTGCCGCGTCCATGATTCTCAATGGCCGCCCGGACACCAGGCTGTCCAACGACGCCCACGACCGCGTCCACCGCGCCGCCGCGGAGTTGGGGTACCGGCCGAATGTGGCGGCCCGCAGCCTCCGGGTGGATAAGACCCAAACGATCGGGTTCATCTCCGACACCGTCGCATCCACGCGTTTCGCCAGCGGTTTAATCAAGGGAGCGCTGGCCGCCGCCGAACAGGCGGAGCACGTCATCCTGCTGGCCGAGACCGGCGGTGACCCAGCCCGCGAGACAGAAGCCATTGCCGCGCTGCTGGACCGGCAGGTGGACGGCATCGTCTTCGCGACCATGCGTTCCCGGGAAGTGGTGGCTCCCGTCCTCCCGGATAACACTCGCCTGGTACTGCTCAACGCCACCAGCGACAGCCACTCGACGTCGGTCCTGCCCGATGAGAAACGCGGTGGACGAGCGGCTGTGTCACTGCTGGCCGACGCCGGCCACCGCGAGGGCATCGTCCTCCTGGGCCACAACCAGGAGATCGAGCGGGATGTCTTCCGGTCGACCACCGTCGCACGGCGTCTGGCGGGGATTCGGGCAGAAATGCAGGACCGCGGGTTGACCTTCGAGCGGGAGGAATCGATCTGGGAATGGGCACCCCAGCAGGGGTTCACCGCGGTGGAGTCGCTCCTCGCTGAACCTTTACTCCCGCGAGCGCTGCTGTGCCTCAACGACCCCCTCGCCTTCGGCGCCTATCAAGCGCTGACGGAGCGTGGGCTCCGGGTGCCCGACGACGTCTCGATCGTCTCGTTCGATAACGACGAAATTGCCTCGTACCTTCGTCCCGGGCTGACAACGATCGCCCTTCCGCACGAGGGAATGGGCGCCCGTGCCGTCGAACTACTGTTGGACGGGACGGCTCCTCACGGCGAGCATCTCGTGGAGATGCCCGTCATCGTGCGCGCCTCCATCCGGCAGGTCTAGCCGCTCCCCGAAGGCCGAAGGTCAGGGCTTTAGTCCCTGTCGAGGCTTTTTGGGCGGGTCTTTACTGGGAGGACCATAGGTCCCTGCGGGGACCGTCGCGTTTCCCTAGCTCTGGAGGACTTGCCATGTCTGATCTGTCGAGGTGGTCCCCGTTGGACCTGCTCAATTCAATGGACCGCCTGTTTGATACCAAACGGGGTGCGTCGCCGATCCGCGTAGAGGAATATGTTGACGGCGACCATCTGGTAGTCAAGGCAGAAGTACCCGGCGTCGATCCCGATAAGGACATCGAAATCACCCTGAACGAGGGGTTCCTGAACATCCGTGCCGAACGGAGGGAACATGAGGAACACAAAGACGGGGACGATTATCACTCCGAGTTCCGCTACGGCTCCTTTAGCCGCACTGTCCCGCTTCCCGCCGGGGTCAAGGAAGAAGACATCAAGGCCCAGTACGTCAACGGAGTACTCGAGGTACGCCTACCGGTACCGAAAGAACCCGCTGAGGCCCCCGCACCGAAGAAGGTCCCCATCAGCCGCGGCTGACCGGGGAAACCCGCACCGCCTATGCCGTGCGCGACGTCGGCAACTTCACCGACGCCGACAACCACCTGACTAACCGAGAGGAACGTGACATGGACCGCGTCATCGACAAAGTGGCACTGATCAGTGGGGGTGCGCGCGGCATCGGAGCCGCAGTGGCTGCCCGTTTACATGGCGAAGGAGCCAAGGTTGTCATCGGGGACGTCCTCGACGCGGAAGGCCAGCAGACCGCGGAACGGATAGGCTCCGGGGTTCACTACGTGCATCTGGATGTGACCAACCCTCAGGACTGGGAAGCAGCAGTCGGCGCTGCCGTTGAGATGTTCGGTGCTTTGGATGTGGTGATCAACAATGCCGGCGTTGTGGATTTCGCACCCATCGAGGACTACACGCTGGAGCAGTGGGACCGGGTTATCGGTATTAATCTGACGGGTACGTTCATCGGGATCAAATCCTCAATCGCAGCACTCAAGCGGTCCAGGGGCGCTTCGATAGTGAACATCTCGTCGATAGCCGGGATCCGGGGCTATGAGGCGATCTCGGCCTACACTGCCTCGAAGTTCGGTGTGCGCGGGCTTACCAAGAGCGCCGCACTTGATCTGGGGCGCTACGGAATCAGAGTCAACTCCATTCATCCGGGTGTCATTTCCACCCCCATGACCGAAAACGTGCCCATCGACATGAGCCGGGTCGCACTCGGCCGGGTGGGCCACCCAGGAGAAGTGGCCAACCTTGTCCTCTACCTAGCGTCCGACGAATCGTCCTTCGTGACAGGAGCCGAGTTCGTCATCGACGGCGGTGACACCGCCGGAACTGTTACCCCTGCCGATGGCAGCCGGTAAATCCACAGTCAGCGCACGCGACTGCGCCCTCCGCGATCCCGCTGGCAACCTCATCCGTTTCAATCAGCTCGCCTAGTCAACAGCGCCACCCTCGCGTACGTAGTCTCTAGGAGGCGATGAGTTCGGATGCGGAGAGCCTGCCATCACGCATGGTGGCTACAGCATCGGTGAGGGGAACGAATTCGGTGTCGTGGGTGACCATGACGGTTGCCACCCGGAATTCGCGGGTGATGCTGCACAACAACCGGATGATCGAATCGGATCGCTCATGGTCCAGGGCCGCCGTGGGTTCATCGACTAGCAGCACTGATGGTTCTCCCATCAGAGCCCGGGCAATGTTGACGCGCTGACGCTGCCCACCGGATAGCTGATGTGGGCGGCGGCTGGCAGCATCGGACAGGCCAACAACGTCGAGCATTTCCATTGCCCGGGGGCGGGCGACTCGAGGCGCGGTGCCACGCAGGTGTTCTCCGATGATGAGCTGCTCCATGGCCGTGAGCGATGCCAGAAGGTTGGGCTGTTGAAAGATGATGCCCACCTCCTCGCGGCGCAGTGTTGTTCGGTCCTGATCGGTCAGCGCAGTGGCGTCGATTCCGTTGATAGCGAGGTGCCCGCTAGTTGCGCGGACAAGGGTCGCCGCGACCGCCAGCAGACTGGATTTACCGGAGCCCGACGGTCCGACCAGTGAGGTAATCGTTCCGGCGGCGACTGCAAAGTTGACGTTGTCCAGGGCCTTGAGGGTGCCCGAGTCGCCATCGGGGTATTCAAGGGTCACGTTGACCAGATTCAGGGCGGGTGTGTTGTTTGCGTACATTGGGTGTCCCTCTTTGCTCGGTGAAAGGCTATCGATGGTTTTAGTTGCCGCCGAGGGCGATCAGCGGGTCGATCCTGGTGACGCGGCGGACCGCCAGCACTGATCCGACCAAACCCAGCACAACGATGCCGACGATCGGGACGAGAGTGGTGGCTGGTGAGATCGTGAAGGGTGCGGCCTGGACGGCGATGAATCCGCCACCCAACCCCAAGACCCCTCCGAGGCTGGCGCCCGCAACCAGGACAATCGCTGCCTGGGTCATCGCGTCACCGAGGATGTATTTGTTGGAGCCACCCAAGGCCTTGAGAACAGCGATGTCGCGGGTGCGCTGGACTGTCCACACGGTGAGAAAGGCGACAATCACCAAAGCCGAAATCCCGTAGAGGAAACCCTGCATCATCTTCAGTGATCCGTTTTCCGATCCGAAGGAGGCCAGGGCGCCGAAGCTCTCCGTCGTCGTCGTACTGGTGGTTCGGGCCGCACCGTCAATGTCTGGCAGTTGGCCCGCGGCGTCGTCGTAAGTGGCGGCGATGACCGTTCCGATGACATTCGGGTCAGAGACTCGCGAGAGGTTCTGCCAATCCGTCAGGGTTGTCCAAACTACCGGGGTGTGACTGTACCACTGATCGTCGATGATGGCTGCCACCTGGAGATCGGTGCCGTTGATCCTGGCGGTATCCCCGACAGCGAGCGACAGGTCGGTGGATAGCTGCCGGCTGACAACCACGCTACCGGCGCGCAGTTGGCCCGGTGCAAGCGCACCATCCGGGACGGCCCCAAAAACCGCGGCGTTGGAAGTCCCCCCGGATTGGATCCGAACCTGACTGATGCCCAAGGCTTCCGCCTTCAGGACTCCGTCAGCCTGTTGCCAGACGCGGAGCTGATCGGCGCTCACCTGGGATTCCGTGTAGGAAGCTTTCGGCTCATCGCCGTCGGGAGCGCCGAACGCGATGGTTGTAGCGTCGAGATGCTCGATCCCAGACGTCGATTGATTTGCCAGCCCGGCGGTCAGACCGGACAACATGACCAGGAGGAGAGTGATCAGCGCAACTACGGATCCCATCAGGGCAAAACGTCCCTTGGCGAAACGAATATCTCGTAGTGCTAAAAACATGCTTTGTTCCTCTTTCGGTGCAGGTGAGCTGGTAGGTCGGTAGCCTCTAAGGGCCTATATCCACTCTGAGGTGAACTGCCTGCCGGCACATCGTGATCACGGTTGATTGGCTGACATGGAGGGGATGACCCAGCGATCAATCGTTTGGTTGATGCCCGCCGGATACCGCCCCGATAAGCTGGACACATGACCGCTCCTACTACTCCGGTGCCCGAGGTTCACACCGGAGCAGCGGTACTGAAAGTGCTGCGGGTGAGCCTTCATCTGGGTTTCGCAACACTCCTCGTTGTCGGCACCGTCAGCACAGTGGCCACACCCCAGCGGGCGGCCAGCTGGATGGTCATCATGATTTCTGCCGTTCTGGGTGCGCTTTACCTCGCCGGGACACTGGCCGAGAAGCGCGCGGCTGACGGAGAGATACCGCCCTGGAGGTTGGAACCTCGCCGCTACAGCAAGATCTGGCTGGCCAGTGTGACCTTGCTCTGGCTGGTCCTTCTAGTGCTCAGCGCAGACTTTTCGTGGCTCGCTTTTCCCCTGTTTTTTCTTCACCTTCATCTGCTTCATACCAGGCACGCGATTGTTGCCGTCCTCCTGATGACCGGTGCGGTGTCGGCGGCCCAATGGAACCACAGTGGTGAACTGCATGCGGCAATGATTATCGGGCCCGGGCTTGGTGCCGTCTTTGCCGTGGTCATGGCGATGGTCTACGAAAGCCTCTACTCCGAGGGAGTCAACCAGCGCCGAGCACTGGATGAACTACGCAACACCAGAGCGGCCCTTGCCCGAACCCAACATGAATCGGGGGTCCTCGCTGAACGTGAGCGTCTGGCTCGGGAAATTCACGACACCCTGGCGCAAGGGCTCTCCAGTATTGTTCTGATTTCCCGCGCCGCTGAAACGTCGCTCGAGGCCGGGTCAACCGCGCTCACGAAGGAAAGAATTCGCACCATTCAGGTGACGGCCTCAGAGAACCTCGACGAAGCACGACGTTTTGTCCGCGGCCTGAGCTCCAACAATGCCAACGCTGACTCACTCGTGACCCGGCTACGCCGAATCTGCGCCACGGCCGAACGTCAGGCCGCAGCGCACGGTTCATCCCTGAGGTGCCGGTTTGAGCTCGACGGCGAACCTGTCCAGTTGCCCCCACCGTATGAAGTCGCCCTCCTGCGAGCCGCCCAATCCACCCTTTCCAACGTTGATCAGCACGCCCAGGCCAGCACCGCCGTCGTGACGCTCGGGTTCCTCGGACCGGATGTCACCCTGGATGTTTACGACAACGGCACCGGATTCGATGCCCCGGCTACCCTCTCAGACCCGCCGCTTCGGTCCGACGGCACAGGATTCGGCTTGCAATCTGTGCGCCAACGGGTCACCTCCATGGGTGGGGTGGTGGACATTGAGTCAACCGTTGGTGAAGGGACAGTTGTCGCTATCCGTCTTCCCCTGGCCCCTTTCGACAACGAAGAATCCCATGCCTGAGATCAGGGTTCTCCTCGTCGATGATCACCCAGTGGTTCGTGCCGGGCTAAGAGC
The DNA here is from genome assembly GCF_000468215.1 of Arthrobacter sp. CAL618. Classification (NCBI taxonomy): domain Bacteria; kingdom Bacillati; phylum Actinomycetota; class Actinomycetes; order Micrococcales; family Micrococcaceae; genus Arthrobacter; species Arthrobacter sp. CAL618. The sequence goes on from NZ_ASZW01000056.1 coordinate 24,343, forward strand.
CATGCTCAGCGATTTCGAAGGCATCACGGTGGTTGCGGAGGCCTCCGACGGGGCCGAAGCGTTGTCTGCCCTCAGCCGGGCGACGAGTCTGGCCGAGCCGGTGGATGTTGTTCTCATGGACCTGCAGATGGGCGCTGGAATGGATGGTGTAACGGCTACCCGGGAAATCAGGAAGCTCGATTCCGCACCACCCGTGCTCATTCTGACGACGTACGATTCGGATGCCGATATCATGGCCGCGGTCGAGGCCGGGGCCAGCGGATACATGCTGAAGGACGCGCCGCCGGAACAAATCCGCCAGGCCGTGCAATCCGCCGCGGCAGGCCAGACCGCGCTCGCCCCTCAGGTGGCAGCCCGACTGATGGGGCGGATCCAAAATCCCGCACCCTCGTTGAGCAGCCGGGAGGTGCAAATCCTTGGTCTCCTCGCGACCGGAATGACGAACCGTCAAATTGCCAAAGACCTCTTCATCAGTGAAGCCACGGTCAAAACCCACCTCGTCCACATTTACGAGAAGCTAGGCGTCGACAACCGCACAGCAGCTATTTCCGCTGCGAGGAAACAACGAGTCATCCGCACCTAAGGTTTGTCGCGGATTGCCTACTGCCGACCAACGCAGGGCCCGTAATACCGGCACCAGTGGCGTCCCCGCCCACTGGCACCGGCAGTCTGCGGACGTTGAGTTACACGTTGTGCGACTTCGGTGCCCCCATCCCGGGATCAATTTGATGTGGGCCGGAGGCCGAGGGGCGGACATCGAAGTGGAAGATCGACGTCGGGAGGTACACCGTTGAGCAGGAGTTGGGGATATCCACCACACCGGACAGCCTGCCCTCAATCGGCGCCGACCCCAGCAGCAGGTAGGCCTGCTCCGGGCTGTAGCCGAACTTGGTGAGGTAGTCGATGGCGTGCAGGCAGGCCCGCTGATAGGACAGATGGGAGTCGAGATAGTGCTGCTTCCCATCCAGGGTTACCGAGGTGCCGGAGAACGCAATCCATTCGTTGTAGCGGGGGTCGACGATGCCCGGCATGAAAATGGCGTTCTCGCTCACCCCGTAGGTTTCCATTCCGCCCTTGATGACATCGACCCGGAGGTCGATGAAACCGCCCATCTCGATGGCACCACAGAAGGTGATTTCGCCGTCGCCCTGGGAGAAGTGGAGATCTCCCAGTGACAGGTTCGCCCCGTCCACGAATACAGGGTAAAAGATCCTGGTCCCCTTCGACAGATTTTTGATGTCCTGGTTGCCGCCGTTTTCCCGGGGCGGCGCTGTGCGCGCAGCCTCCCCCGCAACCCGATCAAACTCCGACGCCGCAAGGCCGCCGAGCACCGCGAATTGCGGCTCGGGCGGGAGGGCCAACGGCGGTACCCGGTTGGGATCGGTGGCGATCAGGTCACCCTCGCGCTTGTTCCACTTGGCAAGGAGCTCGGCGGATGGAGCGGTTCCCATCAGGCCCGGGTGGATCAGCCCCACATAGGAGACCTCGGGTACGTGCCGTGAGGTGGCCACCTGGCCGGAGAAGTCCCAGATCGCCTTATAGGCGTCGGGAAACTGCTCGGTGAGAAAGCCGCCGCCGTTGTTCCGCGAGAAGATGCCGGTGTACCCCCAGCCTTGCCCGGCCAGCGGACCGGAGTCTTCCTGCGGGATCGGTCCGACGTCGAGAATGTCGACGACCAGGAGGTCGCCGGGCTTTACGCCTTCGACGGCGAAGGGGCCGCTGAGCTTGTGGACAGTCATCAGGGGTGCGTTGAGGATGTCGTCGGCGGAGTCATCGTTGACGATCGCGCCGTCGAACCACTCTCGGCAGTGGACCCTGAAGGAGTCGCCCGGTTTGACGGTCGCCACCGGGGGGATCTCCGGGTGCCACCGGTTGTGGCCAATCTTTTCCTGATCCTCGAACTTCTTGGCGGAGTCGAGTGGAAATATGACGTCGGGCATTTCATCTCCTCTGGGTTGGCCGCACACCGTGGGTCAGGGACGCGGCAGCTTACTGTGAAGTGGATTGGTCGTGTAGGGCTGGCTCTTGCGTTTGGATCTGGACGGCAACGCCCCGCTGACCACCGCCGGTTCTGAGGCGCTACGTTCCGATGAATCAATGAGCTGGAAGGCCGACGAGCCGGCCTTGGACAGGTTGGGCGCGCTCATCTTCCGTCGGGACGCGCCCCCACAGGTAGGACAGGATTGCTGATCGGAGGCCGCGCTCATCGGGCTGATGACCTCGAAGATGCTGCATTCGGGGCACCGGTATTCGTAGATCGGCATCGGTCAGGCTGTCCTTTCTGTGGGTTGTTTCCTACGCAGGCGCCACGGCTTGGTTTTCCTGCGACGCTTTGCCCCGCGGGATGCCTCGGCGCCCCAGGAAGAAGGCTGCGCCCAGAGCGGCTGCGGCAGCAATTGCTACCAGGACGGCGTACCCGTCATTTGTTTCGTACCTGCCGGTCAGGAGAAAGAACGCGGGAATGGTCCCGGTGATGTGCGCGACGAAGATGGTGAACCAGCCCGTGGTGAAGGTCAGTGAATCCCGCCCCAAGCCAAGCAGGAGGAAGAAGAGGAACCAGAGGACGGCCCACGTCAACCAGATCACCCCGAACACGGGGTCGCCCACCAAGGTGAACTGGAGGATGCCGATCACCACGGCGCAGGCTGCAACGAAGACGGAGAACCACCCTAGGCCTTCGCCGCTGATCCCGGTCATCTGGATTATCCCGACATAGAGATAAGTGAACCCGAACAGGTACAACCCTGCCGCACCGAAGATGATCGCCAGATCGTTGTTGGACTGAATGAGGATGATGGTCGGGAAGACTACCTGCATGACCCCGACGAAGAAGTTGAGGATGGCCGCGGACTTGCCCGGGACCAGCCCAATCAACATCAGGCCATTCATGAAGAGAACCGCGCCGACGTACAACAAACCAACACTGCTCATGGCACTCCTCGCACAACGAAGAGGGAAACTTTGAAATAGGGAAGCCACTTCGAGTCAGCCGCTGGGCTGGCACAAAGTGGCGAGAGCGATCAGAGGTATGGACTTGTGATGGAGACGTTAGTAGGGCGGAAATCTGCTGTCAATGGCTTGCTGCTTCTAGCCTCCGGCACTCTCGCCGGGGTGGGGTGCCGGGCTGGAGCTGGACTCCTGGTTGGGTGCCCGGCCCGGAACAAGTGCCCACAGCGACGGCAGCAGGATGCAAGCTCCGACGGTGTAAGCGAAGTCCTCGATGGGGGCCAGCGCCAGCCGGATGCCGAGAATGAGGTCAGGGTTGTAATCCACAATGCCAGCGGCGATCAACACGTTGTCGAACACCGCAGTTGCCAGCAGCAGCACGATCAGAGTGATTCCGATTGCCCGCCGGCTGGGAAGCAGCTGGCGTCGCGTCCGATAGGCCCAGGCTGCAATCGCCAGAATTGGAATGAAGAAGATGATGTTGAGGATTAGATATGTCACGCCGCCGCCTTTCGCTCCCGGACGGCGACCGCGCCCAGCACATTGAGGGTGGTGTAGCACAGCAGCGCGAGGAAGAACGGTTCCTCAAGGGGCAGCTCGGGGGCGAGAAGAATTCCCGTCATGAGGTCGGTAACGCCGCGAAAGAAGATCCCGAGCGCGATGCCGAAGAGGTCCCAGATGATGAAAAAGACAATCCCGAGGGTCATGGTCCAGAAGGCTTTGCGGGCGTCCCGCCAGAACGTGAGGCGAAATCTCCAATCCAGGAGCACCGAACCACCGAGCGAGAAGAGAAGCGCGCCAAGATAGACCAGACTCATGTTCCCCCGCCAGCCGTCCGCTGGTTACTGCCGGCAACCCCTAATCGTGTGCACATGTACCTTATTCTTCCCCACCGTCTAAGCGCTGACGCGCACCACCAATTCCGGAGACAGACGCAGACTCTCCGGGGCGCCCGGCGGGATCATTCAGTACCCGCAGTTAACTGCAGCGACCCTGGTGCGGGCAGCGAACGCACTCAGCTGAACCGTCGTCGTCGTCAGGTGCCCGGTTGGCGCCGCAGCCCCCAAACGCTTGACAGATTTTGCCCCTCGTCTCATATTCAAAGGGCATCAGTAACCAAAGGGGCGACCGTGACCACCAGGGCTTCAGCTCGCGAGTACCTTTCCGGGCGCCTCCGGGACATCCTCGCCTCCTATCCGAATGTGCGGGAAATACGGATGTTCGGCGGCGTCTCGTTCATGGTGAATGACCGCATGGCTGTTGCCTCCGATCGCTCCGGCGACCTACTGGTACGCGCAAACCCAGCGGAGTACGACGCCCTGCTTCGCCGCGGCGCAGTGCCGGCGCTCATGGGCAAAGAAAAACCCATGGGGCGCGGATGGCTGACAGTGTCACGCGACCAGCTCGACGACGAAGCGGAACTGGCCTACTGGGTCACCATCGGCGTCGAATCGGGAAAGATCGGCTCGGCAAACGCGTCAGGGTGACAACAGCCCTTGATCGATGCAGCAGGCAATCTTGACCATGCGGGTCGGATCACCGGCGTTCACCGCTCGCGGTCAACGATCTGACCGCCGTTGCCAGATTGCACTTATTTCAGATATGTCAGATAATAAGTGCAAGTAAAAAGAGGAGATGTTGTCATGGCGGCTCTAACAGCCATCCAAAATGTTCGAACTATCGATGTGACCACCTCGCAGAGCGAGGAAGCAAAAGAGGTATCGCGCCGCTTTGACGAAGTGGATCCTGGCGACCTTCAGATTAAGATCGAATCTTCTTCCGGGGAGGCAATTGTCGTGCCCGATGGACTCAGTGACCTGCTTCAGACTGTGGTGCGTTTGGCCGCTGCTGGCCAGCCCTTCGGTATTACCCAATTCCCAAAGGCCCTCACCAGTGTGGAAGCAGCGAAGATGCTGGGCATCTCGCGCCCTACCCTGTTGAAACTCGCTGCCTCTGGGCAGATCGCTTCTCATAAGGTGGGGTCACATACCCGTTTTAACCGGTCCGATCTTCGTTCACTGGCCGAGTCGCGCCTTGCTGATCAGAGAAAGTCCTTCGGAGATCTACTGGAATTCGAAGATTCGTTGGGATTCGACAAAGATTAGTTCTGACCATAGCCACGGCCCCCGGAACTGCATAGGCTAGCCCTTATGCAGCCGGGGGCCACGCTTATCTTCCTTGACGCGAACATCCTCTATTCGCGAACTCTTAGAGACTGGTTCGCTCTGATTGCTCTAAATTCCGGCCCCGAAGGCATCGGGTTGCGATGGAGCGAGGACGTATTAGCTGAGTGGCTCTACAATCGCCGACGTAGAAACCCCGCCGCCTCCGATCAGGACATCGGACTTTGGCGCAAGAAGTTGACCGACGCGTTTCCCGAAGCAGTGATCCGAGGCTACGATATCGACCCGACTCTCGTCGAGGGCAAAGATAAGTTTGATGCGCATGTGTTAGCTGCTGCAGATCATGGGTGCGTCGATTACCTGGTCACCAACAACTATGAAGATTTCTTTCCTTACGCGGATCTATTTGAATTCGAAACCTATGTGGCCGATGACATGCTCTGTCTCATTATGGAGCGTCGGTCAGACGCCGTGCTAGCCGCCCTAAGGATGCAGTCCCAATATTGGGGTTGTCGTGATGGCTCGAAAACACTTGTCGCTGCGTTAGTCGATGCTGGGGCACCAAACTTCGGCACACACATTCAATCGGTGCTAACCAGAATGGCAATATCGGGCGAATATTAGATCCAGGTTTCCTGGACGAGGGCGCCAGCACCGGTTTGATTGACACGCTCGCGCTCACCGTGACCTCGTCCTCCAATAGCCTTTCAGACTGTTGCAGGGTCCTTTTCTTCGTTTCGCTCCGTGGGATTGCTCCGGGGGCGAATTGTCGCCGTGGTGTTGCCGCTGGCGCTGCCCGCGCCGGGGATCACCACGTTCGATACCCGCCGCCGGCCTGAAAGCTACCGTCTGAGCGCCTTCCGGGCGAGTACGTTGCCGAGCAGCTGCACCGCCTGCACCAACAGGATGATCACGATCACCGCTGCCCAGGTGACCCAGGGGTTGAACTGCCGGTAACCGTATTGGATGGCGAAGTTGCCCAACCCGCCGCCGCCCACGTACCCGGCAACCGCTGACATGTCGACCAGCGCCACGAAGATGAACGTGTACCCGAGGATCAGCGGGCCGAGGGCTTCGGGGATAAGGATGGTCAGGATGATGCGGAGGCGCCCGGCCCCGACGGATCGCGCCGCCTCGATCACGCCGGGTTGGACAGTCAGGAGGTTCTGTTCAACAATGCGGCTGATCCCGAATGCGGCGGCCAGCGACAGGGTGAAGATGATGGCGCTGTTGCCAATTCCGGTTCCGGTGACCGCCCTGGCCAGTGGTTGTGCCGCGGCGAGGAAGATGATGAACGGGATGGGCCTGAAGATGTTCACGATGATATTCAGGGTGCTGAACACGGCGCTGTTGCCGAGGATACTGCCGGCTCGGGTGGTGTAAAGCCCGATGCCGAGCAGCAGTCCGCCGAGGCCGCCAAAGAACAGGCTGAACCCGACAATGTAGAGGGTCTCGTAAGTGGCGACCCACAGCTCCGGGGTGAGGTCAATGAGGGAATCCATCAGCTGAGCTCCTTCACAGTGATGCGACCGGACAGCCCGGTCAGCGCAGCGTCGACCGCGCCGTCGGGCCCGGTGAGTGCGAGGGTGAGATGGCCGAATGCGCGGCCCCGAATGTCGTTGATGCCGCCGTAGATCAGTTCGAACTCGACGCCGGCGGCCGCCAACTCGAGGAACACCGAGGCTTGCGAGGAGTCGCCGTCCCGGAAGGAGAAGGTGACGATCCGGCCGGTGTGCCGCTCCTGGAGAACCGCGAGTTCGTCGGGTGAGGGGATCCCCCGGACCACGGTGGAAACGAACCGTTGGGATGAGGCCTCGCGCGGATTGGAGAAGACGTCGAACACATCACCCTGCTCCACGATCCGGCCGCTGTCCATCACCGCCACCTTCGTGGCGAGGGTCTGGATGACGTCCATTTCGTGGGTGATCACCACTATGGTGATGCCCAACTCCTCATTGACCCGCCGTAGCAGGCGCAGCACCTCATGGGTGGTCTCGGGGTCCAACGCAGACGTCGCCTCATCGGCGAGCAGGATTTTTGGCGAGGTGGCGAGTGCCCTGGCGATGCCGACGCGCTGTTTCTGGCCGCCGGACAGCTGTTCGGGGTAGTTGGAGGCCTTATCGGCCAGTCCCACAAAGTCGAGGAGTTCGGTGACGCGCGCCTGGATTTCGTCGCGGCTTTTCCCAGCGACGCGCAGGGGGTAGGCGACGTTGTTCCAGACTGTTTTGGCGTTGAACAGGTTGAACTGCTGGAAGATCATCCCGATGTCGAGACGTAGTTTGCGCAGTTGCCGGTCCGGGACGTTGGTGACCTGCTGGCCGTCGACAATGATGGTGCCGCTGCTGGCCTTTTCGAGAGCGTTGATCAGGCGGACCAGGGTGCTTTTCCCGGCCCCCGAGTAGCCGATGATCCCGTAGATCTCTCCAGCCTCGATGTCGAGGCTGACGTTGTCAATCGCGTGCACGGGAGCGTCGCCGCGGCGGCCCGGAGGGAAGCTTTTGGTAACTCCCTGCAGGGAAATGAGTGGCATGGTTTTCCTTGATAAACGGCCCTGCGGCC